>JAOUNC010000385.1 GCA_029881175.1 Nitrospirota bacterium
CAGTTACTCCAATAAAAAGACCCCCTCATCGCCGAGTTGGCGATGAGGGGGTCTTTCAATTTCTTTTTCGGCTATTACTTTTGATGGTTAATTTCATGGCGCGCCATGGCCTTTGAGACAGCTGCCAGGAGCGTTTCTGCTCAACCGGTTTGACCCATGGTGACGCCAATTTCCCCTTTCGTCGCTCGTGCTTCTGTGGCCAAATGCCTCAGTAGAATGAGGACCTGAGATGGTACGTGTCGCTAAAGCCTCTATACAAAAGGAATTTTCCATGATGGTCCAGAACTTGAAAGATTCACAAGAGAGAACCATGGAAAGAATAAAACGAAAAAATGAGAATTTTTACCTCCACACTAAAAAAAACCCGGCCTTTTCATTGGAACGCGTCGTGACGATGCTGCGTCGTGCGATGGCTGAGAAACATGTGAGGGAGGCTCCATGATGCGTAGAAGACAACAGACCGTTGGCAGTGAAGAACCGAACAACACAGGTTCCGCTTCGGAATCAGGAAAAACCGTGCTGATCAAAAAAAGAAACTCCAAGTCCTCTAGATCGGTCAACTCAGGTAGCGACACGGGTACCGTTGCAAATTATTCTGAACACCGAATGTCGTCACCAGGGGAGGAACTCGATGCTCGGATTGCCAGGCGAGCGCATGAACTCTATGAGCAGCGAGGCGGCTGTCATGGGGAAGATCAGGCTGACTGGTTCGAAGCCGAACGTCAGATATTGTCACCTGTATGAGAAAACGCGGATATCCAGAATATCGTTCTTCATACCAGCAGTATCGGCCCTCTGTCATCCACGCGGTTGTAGAGCTTGCCCCTGCAGCCATTGGAAGGGGGGCATCAGAAGAAATCGAAGATGGATTCCCGCCAACAGCCAGCGGGAATGACGCGTGGGGGGATGGATGCCTTTCAAGAACAAGCGGGAATCACGTGTGGAAGGATGGGTTCCCGATTAAACATGTCGGGAAGGACAGTGAGGCAGAAACATTTTTGATGTTCGATGTGGGAAATGGCGAATTGTAAGAAGGAAGATCCAGGGTCTCCGCTGGGGAGACCTGGATAGTATGATCAACTTTATTAAGGAGGTCGCTATGGAGCGTTCAATTGGAAGAAAAAGAATTTTTTGGCTTTTTACCCTGTTCCTTATTGTGGTGACAGGAACACCGGCCTTGAGTGAAACGCCACGTTGTACATTCTGCGCCGGGGTTTCCTCAGATGAAGGGTCCATGCCATCCACTGAGACTGCCGCAAGCATGAAAAATCCGATGGGGCCTGCCCAGGGCTATGATCTTCATGTCCAAGCGCCACATCTCATGGCCAATGGAGAGATTGGTGGTCCTTTTCACCATTTCTGTAAGGGAATTTCAGGCACCGTTTTCCAGTGCCTCTTGTTTGAAACCACCGATGCCAATGCTCCGCTTGTCGCCGTTGAATATTTTGTGGCCAAGACTGCCTCGCGGAAACTTCCGTTAATCCAATGGCATCGATACTTCCATGATCATCAGGAGGAGATTGACACCGGTCGGTTATTTATCCTCGATGTCGACGATGAGAACAAAAAGAAAGAAATTGCTGAAGCCGCAGGCAAAACTGACGGCGTCATCTATCATTTGTGGCAAAAAGGTCAGGAATTTCCAGATGGAACCGTGACCTTCCCGCAATCGATTGGTGTGCAATTTCCTCAACCAAACTAATTGAATGTTGATCACCCCACGCCCGGAAGGGCGTGGGCATCTGGAAGGAGTCGATCATGACAGTTCAAGGTATGCCAGCAGGCGGATTACAAACAGTTGGGCAAATTGTACCAACCAACGAAGTGACATTTCGTAAGGATCTCAACGGGATGGAAGTCGCGGTGGAATTGTTGTCCAGGCATACCCCTGGAGGGGCAGTCGTGGATGAAAACAATCACTTTGTCGGATTTATCAGTGAATTTGATGTGTTGCGCGCATTAGAGGCCGGCAAAGATTTAACGAAACTCACGGCTGGGGACATCATGGTGAAAGAACGGATCAGCATTACCGATTCCACCTCTATCAAGGAGGCGGTCAAAATTATGGAGGAGAAACGACTGCTGAATTTGCCGGTCGAACGCGACGGCAAAGTTGCCTATACCGTAACCCGACATGACCTGTTACGAGCCTGGGTGGGATTGGGCTTAGGTGGAGAGTTTAGAGGTGAAGATTAAGTGAGCGAGTGGTGTGTTGCTGAGCTGAAAACATCGTGTTCGCCACTGCCAAAGGTACAACATTGTATGGATGGATGTGGTCGGAATGTATTCCGGGAATTGTTGATTGGACTTGTCGTGTTACTCTTCTCCGGTACGATGGTTTTGGCAGGCAGCCCTGGTGATCTCAAGCCTCGCGTTCCTCTGGAACACCTGGCAGTCATGGCACAGACATGCGGTTGTATTTAAGAGAAGAACAAGCCTGGAAAAGAGTGCCGTATATTCGAATGTTCGGGGATATGTAACCCACCACGGCAGGTCGAGGAAAAATTCACGTGATCAAAGCGTAGTTGTAACAAGGAGGGCGATGATGAATCGAACAGCGTTTTTTCAACAACACAAGACCTGGATGCTGTGCTTGGGAATGGTCGTTCTCGCGGGCTGTAGTCACTATGGGCATCATGAGGTCTCCAAAACGGCAAAGTCCACCATTCAAGGATGCACGGACCCCGCCATTACCGGGACGGCCACGCTGAAAGAATTTGAAACGGTCGAAGGCATCAAGAAAGTCTATGTCCAGATGGAAGTCAACGGATTAAAGGATGGCAAACATGCCGTACATATTCATGAGGTCGCGAGTTGCCAACCGTGCGGAGCGGCGAAGGGCCATCATGATCCCGGGCCGTTTGGAAAGTCCACGCCTGACGCACCGGATTTCAATCATCCCTTCCATATGGGAGATCTAGTCAATATCACAGTGGTAAATGGGGTGGGGAAACTGCATGCTGTTACCACCAGGGTTGCCTTATCTGATGGCCGGTTAAGCGTGTTTGATCAGGATGGCAGTTCGTTCATCATCCATACCAATGAAGATCTCTATTGCGATCAGGACAGTGAACTCAACCCCGGATGTGCCGGAGGAGCACGCGATGCCTGCGGTATTATTGAGCCGATGCCGACCATGTAAAGGGACTAATCACTCAAGCAAGCTGAGCAAGGCCCGTGTGCTGCCATCGATATTTAACACGCCATTACGGCTGCGGCCGAGCATGTGACCGGAGTCGCCATTGAAGTTGAATTTGAGACGGAAGAGGCGCAAGCTTTCTGGGAAATCACGATTGTTTCTGAGGATGGCAAGGTCATGGAAGTCAAAATAGACAGTGAAAGCGGGAA
>JAOUNC010000386.1 GCA_029881175.1 Nitrospirota bacterium
GGAAACGATTTTTTTTCGCCACTCAGCCCGCCAGCTCCCGTGGCCGATGCGCAGAATGGGGGAACGGCCGTTGGCACGTCTGTCACCATTACCGACCCGACGCTGGTAACCTTTCAGAATTATGACGTGCAATTTACTGGACTTGCCACATTTGATGTGGTGAATAGTGAGACCGGGGCCACAGTGATTTCCGGGGGCGCGTATACGTCGGGAAATCCTGTGAACTTTGATGGTTTAGATGTCGTGTTGACGGGAACTCCAGCCGTCGGAGATGTCTTTCGTGTGAGTGCCCATCAGGGGGCCGCTCAGCGCTTTGGCGTGGCACTGACCAATACGAATCAAATTGCGGCCGCGTCACAACCCTCCACTGCGTTGACCGGGCCGAAGGTTCCTGGTGATAACACGAATGCCTTGGCATTGGTGGGACTGCATACCTCCAGACAGATAACATTAGGAAATTTGACGTTGAACGATTATCACACAATTACCATTGGCGATGTGGGAAGTGCTGCTCGTGAAGCGGAATTGACCTTCAATACCGTGACCGGAGAAGTCGATCAATTACAAAGTTTACGAGAAAGTGTGTCCGGTGTGTCGTTGGATGAAGAACTCACTAATCTGCTCAGTTTTCAGCGGTCGTTTGAAGCATCAGCCCGAATGATTACGGTGGCTGATGAGTTATTCCAAACCGTATTGAATATGGGACGATAATACATGAATAAACGAAAAAACACATTCTTGGCCTGCCAACCAAACTTTGTGTGTTCCATAGCTAGACTCAGAAGAGAACGGATGGTATGCGCGTAACGGAACGACAACAAGTTGATGCGCTGGTCACAGCCTTGCGAGATTTACGGTCAAATATATTTGACCGAACGGAGCAAATTTCCTCTGGGAAACGTGTGAACCGTCCTTCGGATGACCCGATCGCCGCTGAACGGATCACTCAATTTAAAAATGTGTTACGGACGACGGAGCGACGGTTGGGCACCCTGAATGAAGGCGTCGGGCGTCTGAATTTATCGGATAGTGTCTTGGATCAAGCTGGAAACTCCATCCAACGAGGGAAAGAATTAGCGATTCGTATGCGAAATGATACGAACACGGCTATTGAACGTCGCAATGCGGCCCAAGAAATTCAACAACTGATTGAAGGGTTAGCCGGAATTGCGAATACCGAGCTCAACGGGAGATTTATTTTTGCGGGGAGTCAAACGCAAACGGCTCCCTATGTACCCGGATCGGTCACCAATGTCGCCAATACAGGAAATACGGGTGGGGCGACGATCGCTACGGCCATCGGAACGGCTACAGCCTTACAGCCGGATGCCTATCAGATCCGATTTTCAACCGCAACAAACTTTGATGTGGTGAACTTTACGACCGGTCAAACGGTCTTGGCGGGGCAAACCTATGCCAATGGAACTCCATTTTCGTTTGATGGCGTGGATGTCACCCTTGCAGATTCTGGTACGCCTCCTGCTGCTGGTGATGAATTTGTTGTTCGAGTCGGGTACGTGTACCAAGGAGATGGTGCGGCGATTGAAGTGGAAATCGGAGACGGACAGACCGTCCCGTCCAATGTGGCAGGGAATCAAGTGTTTTCTGGCCCCACCACAAATTTATTCGAAGATCTTCAGAATTTCCATCAAGCCTTGGTGACGAATGATGTGGCTGGCATTGAAGTCGCCATTGGAAAATTTGATCAAACGCTGACTCAAGTGACGGATGCGCGGGCTTCTATTGGTGCACGCGTCAATCGTTTGGACACGCTCAAAGAGAGCCTGGATTTATTAACCGTGAATACGCAAACATTGCGTTCCACATTTGAAGATGCTGATTTTGCCAAGGTGGCATCTGAACTGGCGTCTCTTCAAGGCACCCTCGAGGCATCTCTTAGCACATTGTCTCGGCAATTTGAAACCAGTTTACTGAATTTTATTCGTTAAGGCCGGTGGTGCACTCATAAGGCATGGGCGTTCAACAGTGAGAATGTCTACAATCAATTTAGTGCATGTGATATGAAAATTCTTGTTGTTGATGATGATCCGTTAACGCTGCATATGGTGGTCTACCGATTGCGCCAATGGGGGCATGAAGTCATTTCTTGTACGGACGGAGATTCTGCCTGGAAAATTCTAGAAAGCGGCACGATACCTAATATCGCCATCCTGGACTGGATGATGCCTGGTCTTAATGGGCCGGATCTCTGTAATAAAATCCGTTCACGACGTGACTGTCCTTATGTCTACATTGTGTTATTGACAGGAAGGAATAATCCCGATGATTTGATTGTCGGCTTAGATTCCGGGGCAGACGACTATCTCACGAAACCGTTTCATCTAGGGGAGTTGGAAGCCAGGCTGCGGGCTGGGAAGCGTATTGTAGATTTGCAGAATGAGCTGATTTCTGCCCATGAAACCATGCGAATTCAAGCGATGCAAGATTCCTTAACCCAAATTCTGAATCATGGCGCCATCCTGGATGCCCTGTTGAGCCAAATTAACCGGGCTCATCGTGAAACCCAACCTTTAAGCCTTATTCTGGCCGACCTCGATGGGTTTAAAAAAGTCAATGATAATTATGGCCATGTGGTGGGCGATCAAGTGTTGATCGAGGTCGCCAGGCGTATGCGCAATTGTTTGCGGTCGTATGATGCCATTGGGCGATATGGTGGAGAAGAATTTTTGGTGGTGTTGCCCAATAGCGATGATGTACAAGCGGTGCAGTTGGCTGAGCGGATTCGGATTGCGGTTGCTTCCGAGCTGTTTCGCTTTCACCATGTGGATTTGACCATTACCGTGAGTCAAGGGGTGGTCACATGGAATGAGCCCGATTCCATTCCGATTGAACGGCTGATTCAGACTGTCGATCAAGCCTTATATCGTGTGAAGCACAATGGGCGTGATGGGATTGAGCATGTACAATTTGACTATCACCCCGACGAGGAGTTGGTGCCAATGTTTGTCTCACCTATTGCCAACGATTAGTTTCGATAGCCATGCTGCTTGTTATCAATGACGATCCGGTCCAACTACATCTTCTCGCTAGTCTGCTGGAACAAGACCACGAACAGGTCATTCGCTTTACTTCTTCCGAATCAGCCTGGCAGTGGCTACAAGACGGGCACAGACCTGATGGGATTGTGTTAGACCTTCATATGCCGGGTATCAATGGGTGGCGTTTCTGTGAGCTCCTCCATACGCAAAGCCCGCAAGGACAACCTGTGGCTCCTATCCTGGTAGTTTCGGCCACCTATTCGGGAATGGATGCCGAAGAATTATTGACGGATATGGGTGCCTCCGCATTTTTGCCCTTGCCTGCAGAACCCGCAGGGATTC
>JAOUNC010000027.1 GCA_029881175.1 Nitrospirota bacterium
CCGGTCTTGTCATCGAGTGGGCGACGCTTCATCAGCGCGAACTTCTCGTTGACTGGGAAAAGGCGCAAGCGCGTCAAGAGCTCCAGAAGATCGCTCCCTTGGAATGAGCTGTCGCCCTACAATAAATAGCGTGGGGAAGCTTCTTATTCAACCGCAAAATCAAAAATAATTCATAGGATCGTTTATGGCTGATTGTTGCAATGACAAAGCTTGTGAGGTTGAGGCGCTTCGTGATCGCCAAAGCTCAGTGCTGAAGATCGTGCTGGGCATTAATGCTGTCATGTTCTTTGTCGAACTTACGGCAGGACTGCTCGCCGGTTCTGTTTCTTTAATAGCTGATTCCCTGGATATGCTGGGCGATGCTCTGGTTTACGGCTTTAGCATTTACGTGGTCGCGCGGGGCGCAAGAATGAAAGCCAAGGCAGCCTTCCTCAAGGGCGGGATCATGGCGGGCTTTGGTCTCTTCGTTTTTGGGCAAGCGATGTATAAACTTATTATTCCGCATGTTCCATCGTTCGAAACCATTGGGGTTATTGGGGTGCTCGCGCTTGCCGCAAATAGCCTATGCCTTCTTTTGCTCTGGCGGCATCGGGCCGATGACATCAATATGAGTTCCGTATGGTTGTGTTCTCGGAACGACATTATTGCAAATGTTTCGGTGTTGTGTGCCGGCATGGGCGTATGGCTCACCAGTTCAGGCTGGCCTGATATTCTTGTGGGTTTGGGACTAGCGGCTCTTTTCCTACGGTCAGCCCTATACGTCTTGCGTGGCGCTATGAAAGAGCTGCAAACAACTAATGCCTGAGAGCAGCCTCATGAACACTGGCGAAAACCATAAGGCAGCCGAAAGGGCCCTATAGAAGCGGACAAAACCCGTTTTTCTTCTGTCGATTATCAACAATGCACACTCGATACTGTGGATAACACCTTTTACAAGGAACTTTGGGCGATTTGGAAGAAACACGAGGATCAATCAAACTGACTAATGTCAAGAAAAAATTAGCAATCTACCTTTACAACTATGCCAAAAATTTCACACCACCACATATGGTAGAAATAAAATACATTCACACAATGCCTAAATTTAAGGCAATTTGCTCATTTCATTATCAATCCTTGTCAAATGGCGAGAAATAAATGAGTCGCCACCATGTTATCCACAAAAACTGGGGAATATATTTTTGTCGCCTGGCCTGCATTTTGCCGACTAGTGAAAATCTGAATTTGTTGAGGAAATTTCTGTGTCAGGTTCAAACTGAGCGAGTTGTGAGCAGACCCGCCTGCTCCAACTTCACAAGTACCCTAGAGTAGGAAAGCCATTTTTTAGATCAAAGTGTAAAAACTTGCCTTTCACCTTTCAGACAATGTCCGCTGAAATGCTGATGGGAGTCCATCGCGGTCGTCAAACAATCCTTAATCTGTCATCCCCGCAGTTTTTGGCGGGGATCCATCATTTCCGTCCATTCATGGGAAACAACGGATGGTTTCCCGCTAACTACCCGCGGGAATGACGAAACGAGGACAAATAGACCTCATCCACAGATCGTGAACTTCATTAGACAATGCCGGAAAATAAGGTCTAAAGTTTTACAGATAAAGGGATCCATCAGCGATTTACAAAAAGCCCTCTGAGTTGCCCCAAAAATCGCCTACCCTATTTTCTTACCTTTTCAGAAATTTTTTGTGAATCACCTGGTCTAGGATATTCTTCGATCGCCTCGAAGCCTCCATGTTTTTTCCAATCAATCATTTCTGTGACAACCAGCTTCTGAAAGAATATTCCTTGTTTCGACATTCCCAATTTTCCAGCATTCCTCCAGTGAGGGTTGCCCTTTTATTATTTTTTTGGTAAAAGTCTGCCATTCTTGCCGTTTTATCTTCCGTCTTCTTTCCACACACATCGTTTCGGAGGGCTTGATGATGTCCCAACAGGCACAAGCACTTTGGTCTAGACGGGTTTTTCTGAAAACCTCACTCCTGGGAATGGCTTTGCTAGGCAGTCGATTGGCTCTGCCAGATTGGGCTTCTGCGCAGACTGCCCCCACAGGGCGATTGCGTCTTTTGAATCTGAACACTCAAGAGCGAATTTCGGTCAGATATCGCAGTCGAACGGGCCAGTACGATCAGCGCGCCTTGGAGGACATTAACTATGTCCTCCGGTGTTCCCATTCCCATCAAGTCTGTGAAATGGATATTCAATTACTGGAATATCTCAACCGGATTGTTAGCCTGGTAGGACCAGGAAAAGAAGTTCACATTTCTTCTGCTTATCGCTCACCCACGTATAATGATTGGCTGGTTCGCGCAGGCAAAGGCGCCGCACCGAATAGCTTACATATGACAGGGCAGGCCATCGACATCGCCATTCCAGGAGTCCGGCTGTCGCACGTATGGCGCGCCGCCGCGAAGCTACGGCAGGGAGGTGTGGGAAATTACCGTCGTCGGGGATTCATCCATATCGATACAGGGCCTGTCCGCTACTGGTAGCCTTTCGAATTTTTGCCTCACTTCCATTGCCTCGTCGTCACAGACAATGAGGCTCACACCTTTTCAGATTTACTTGCAGCTCTTTTGTAGGAAATTTTCATATCCTACAATTGCTCAATGTCTGGTGATCCTTCGCGAATTGTCGCTTGCTTACTCTTTTCTGCTTTCATATTATGACAGAGACAATGAAACATCGATCTCCCGATTTTGCCACCACATTAAAAGTCCTATAGGGCTTCACCATTCAGGGAAATTAATATGGAAGATGGCTTATCCACACCAGTAGGAACACGCCGGTCATTCTTTGTAAAAACCACTGTGCTTATTTCCTCTCTTATTGGATTCTCTCTGGCGGTTCCCCTCATCGGCTACGTGGTCGACCCTGCGCTTCGACGACGCACCAAAGAATGGGTATCGCTAGGCAAAACCGACAAGTTGCCGGTTGGAGAACCCCAATCATTGGATCATAGAGTGACCGTGAAGGATGGATGGCAGAAAAGCCAGACCACCAAAGGGGTGTGGGCGCTGAAACAAGCCGATGGCCAAGTGACCGTCTATTCGCCCATTTGCCCCCATTTAGGTTGCGGTTTTCGATGGGACCAACAGGACCGGTTATTTAAATGCCCCTGCCATGGCAGTATCTTCAATATTGATGGAACCGTCAAAGCAGGACCCGCGCCGCGCCCTTTGGATATACTGCCGTCCAAAATCGAAAATGGCGACCTGCTCGTCCAATATCAGGAATTTAAATCCGGGCTGGCCAAGAAGGTGGAACTCTAAGCATGGCCTCCCGTCTCTATCAGTGGATTGACCGTCGCTTGGGATTGCAACCGTTAGAGCAGACCCTTCTCAACGAGCCCATTCCCGGTGGAGCGAGTTGGAATTATGTCTTCGGTTCAGCCACGCTTTTTCTTTTTGTCTTGCAAGCGCTAACAGGCATGTTTCTCATGGTCTATTACGTGCCAGCAACCGACCATGCCTACGACACGGTTCAATATATTCAACAGGAAGTGTGGGGGGGATGGTTTGTCCGCGGCCTGCATCATTGGGGTGCCTCAGCCGTCATGATGGCCATTGGACTTCATATGTTGCAGGTCTTTTTTGATGGCGCCTATAAACGCCCTCGAGAACTCATGTGGATTGTTGGCGTCATCTTGTTAGCCATCATGCTGGCGTTCGGATTCACCGGGTATTTGCTACCTTGGGATCAAAACGCCTATTGGGCCACCCAGGTGGGTATCAACATGGTTGGCAGTGTCCCACTTATTGGCGACTTTCTCGTGAGAGTCCTTCGAGGAGGTGAAACCCTCGGCGCCTTAACCCTTTCACGTTTTTTCGCAATTCACGTCGCGTTTCTTCCCGCCGTCATTGCGCTTGGGATCATGATACATCTCTTTATTCTTCGACGGGTAGGGCCCGCAGGACCTCATGATGAGACGAGAGCCAAAGCGGGGAGTGAAACATTCTACCCACGGCAGGTCTATATGGATGCGGTGGTGATGCTCGGCGTGTTTGGAGCCGTGTCGCTGTTGGCCTTCACGGTGGAATTTCCATTGGCCGATCGGGCGGATCCGTCAGACCATTCATTCGTTCCGGTCCCGGAATGGTATTTTCTATTTCATTATCAGCTGCTCAAATATGCCCCGGGGGCATTAGGCCCTCTGGCAACCTGGCTGCTTCCCACGCTCTTTTTTGCAGGATTGCTGCTTCTGCCCTTTGTGGATCGAAACCCTGAACGACACCCGTCATCACGCCGGGTCGTACTGGCCGGCGGGTTGAGTTTTTTGATTGTTGTCTTCAGCTTGTTGGGCATTTCTCTCCGAGACCTGTACGCTGTGCCCAAACGTGATCCTTCGGTGGCGAGAGGAATCGCATTAGTGGAACAATTCAAGTGTCAAACTTGCCATCGAATTCATGGGGAAGGTGGAAATTTAGCTCCGAATCTCTCTTTTGTGGCCGATCGACGACCGGACCGCGAGTGGCATATTCGACACTTCAAAGACCCTCAGTCGGTTTCCCCAGGGTCCTTCATGCCAAAACTTCCACTCAATGAGCAACAGGTGAACGATCTCACCAATTATATGCTGACCCTTAAGAGTGGATAACTCTTCCTGGCGTTCTACCAAATTCAGTTTTTGACTGTTATCAATGACGCATCATGGCTTCTATCAGATATCCATGCGCGACACTAGACATAAAAAAAATCCCCCACGGCTCTGTTAAAAGCCGTGGGGGATAAAAAATCATTCTCGGCGCTCGCCACGGATTTGACTGAGCCAATGCTCCATTTGTTTGCCAGCCGCCTCCCGGCCTCCTAGCCCAAAGGATAACGCCACGGCCACGGCAATTGCTCCAAGCGTCAGCCCGAATGCCAGGTTGACGATCTCATTGGCTAACCCCATGGCCCGCAGCCCCATGGCGATTACCAACCCGAGAATCGCGAATCGCGCAATATTCGCCACTCCTCCCGAATTCGCTCCATGAACCCGAATAATGGTTTCATAGGCGAGATTCGACAACCAGAACCCGATGGCGATGATGGCACTGCCCAATAATACCTGTCCTCCAAATTCGATGAACATCGTGACGAGTTCGGAAACCTGCTCAAAGCCTAACTGGCTCGTCGCCTCGATGATGGCAAATACCACGATAAAGAACGCCACCACTTTTCCCACAAATGCAGAAGGGGTGGTTTCCCCCGTAAAGGCCTGCCCCAGGCCAAGCTTATCGGGAAGGGCATCAAAACCCAGTCCCCCTAACAAATTCCCCAGCAAATGAGACACTAACCGTGAAATCGCAAAGGCGATCCCCAAGATGATGGCCGCCGCAAAAATGTCAGGGATGGCCGCCATCATATGGTTCAACATCTCAGTGGCCGGTCCAGTAATCACCTGAATTTCCAGGGCTTGCAATGCCGCAACCACCGCAGGAACAAGAATCAGGATATACACCACCAAGGCAATCAAATGGGACAAAGACATCGTCCCTTTGAGTCCGACTTGTTCCCCCAATCGATCAGTACCGGCAGCCGTCAACAAGTTACTCACGAGATCGCGGACGATTTTGGCTAAAAACCAACCCACCACACCTATCAAAATCGCCCCAAACACGTTCGGGACCATGCCTAGCATTTCATTGACCATGCCTTGGACCGGTTCTAACAATCCATCAATCTCCAATGTGCCTAAAATAGCGGGAAGAAAGAGTAGAACAATCAGCCAAAATACGACATTGCCCAAATTATCACTGATCGGTCGCATCCCAGCTCCCGCGCTCAGCTTGTCATCCAAGGTCGTCGCCTGCAACGCTTTGGACACAATCATCCGAAGTACCGTGGCGATGACCCACACGAGTAACATCAGAATCCCCCCAGCGACTAATTTCGGGACAAACGCTAAGACCTGATCGACTAACGCCCGCAAAGGGCCAGAGACTAATTCCAAATGTAAGGCGTTAAAAAATGCCACCAACACCAGCAACAAAATGACATAATAGATGCCTGCGGCTGTCCCACCTTCAATGTCCATTTCGGCTCCGGTGGTCGAACGCAATCGCTGATTGACGCTGATAATGCCCAAACCCTTTTTCACGCCGGCTCTCACGGCCATGGCGACAAACCAACCCAAAATTAGAATGCCCAAAGCTCCCAATACACTCGGAAGTGTTCCCCCAAGAGTCTCTTGCAGGGTTTCAATCAATCTACTCATGTCCATAAATCACTCCTTTCGATAAGAGTATCCATGCCCCATCTACCTACACCTCGTGCAGTTAGGCTGACGGATTTATAATGAAAAATGTGCTGGTCTATTTCTATTGAAGAAAAAAACGAAAGGTCACGATCGAAGTCAAGTGGTCCTTTACACTAACAATACGACTCATGCTGAGTCCACCCAAAACTCCTATCCCTCCATGGCAGCACGATGTCTTCAAGAAAACCATTCTGAATTTCTTTATTCCAAATCTATCGAATTTTATGAAAAAAAGCGGCATTTCCAGAAACGGAAATGCCGCTTTTTTTTATTCGATACCTAGCTGAATACACAATCAGGACAAGGATCAGGCGTATATGAATTTAGCGATGCAATACTGAATGACAACAAAGCCCCCCATCCTGTGGCATATTAGAAAATACGCAATAAACCACAGTTGACCCCCTATGCAGATTTCGCCAATTCCGCCGTACAATGCCCACATTTGGTGGCCTTGATGGGAATGGTCATTTGGCAATATCCGCATTCCTTGGTTGTCGGTTCGGCAGGAGGGGCCTCTTCTTCTTTTTTAAGTTTATTGATGTTCCGAATGACCATAAAGACCGCAAAGGCCACGATGAGAAAACTGACGACCGAATTTAAAAAGACTCCATAATTAATGGTCACCGCTCCCGCCGCTTGGGCATCGGCCAACGCCAAATAAGGGCCCGCCGTGGCCCCTTCCTTTAACGTCAGGAAGAGATTGGCAAAATCAACTCCTCCCATCAATAATCCTATCGGCGGCATGAGCACATCGGAGACCATAGACTTCACAATGGTGCCAAATGCCCCACCGATAATAATACCGACTGCCATGTCCACGACATTTCCACGCATCGCAAATTCTTTAAATTCTTTCAGCATTCCGCCCTCCTTCTATCAAAATAAAAATAAGTGCAGCCGCCCCCTCGATTATGGCCTGAGCCGACACAGCCATGCCTATCACACAATTCAATCTCTATCCCCTATTTTTACCTAGCCTCGCATTGGCTTGAGGTATCATCCGATCCATGTCGCAGAATTGATTTATCCTGTCGGAAACGTCATTTTTATGCAAGTGGTGTCATCTCGTGATTTCTCGGCAACCGGATGAACACAATGGTGAGCGACAAAATTCGAAATTCCCAGACCACTTGTTAAATGCCATTTTTTAGTAGGAATTCTTTGGTTTCACAAACGCCTGCCCCCCCAAAAAGCCCGGGGGCGACTCCCTTTACTCTTCACTCCTGCTGATGAAAGGGTACCCCCTCTAAAAGTCCCTCTCACCAAACAAAAGCTAGGAGTAGGAAATCGCCCTGGGCAATTCCGTCATCCATCCCAACTCCAGCTTGCAAGGAGTTGGCTTACCTTCTCACTTCTAGGGCAGAAAGGCCCTGGGGCGACTTGCCTCTTCCTGACGGCTAAACCATTGAGGACCCCCTCTAAAAGCCCCAATGGCCTCACACGCCCTAAACAGGCAAGTGCCCTGGGCAATTCAGTCATCACACGACTCGGGGCTCAACCCCAAACTGAGCCATGACTTGACTGATTTGTCGATAGTCTAGCGGCTTCCACAATACCTGATACCCTCCGCTATTCAGTGTTCGAATGAAATCAGCATCCCACCGCCGATCCGCCAACACGACAACGCACACACCTGATTGAATGAACTTCTGCACTCGATCTGAAATCTCATCCGATTCAAGACCCAACAAATATACTCCATCCAGAAATACCATTTGTCCTGCTTGAGGAATGATCTCCCCGAACACGTCATGATGCCCTCTTACGTCTTCACTCTGGTACCCATGAAAGGCAAGGATTTCATGGAGAAATGTCCTAAGCAACGGATTTGGAGAGAGAATCAAGACCGTCAGGAACTGCCGGGACTTCGATGTCTTGTACGCCAGGATCCGTCTCTCTGATTTTCCGGATTCTTCGACATCAGGAGTACAAAGAGCTGAGCCTTGATTTTTTTTGCTTTGTCTCATATGTAATTTTCCAACTGCATGTTTAATGTTCACCTAATGACTCCAGCCAACCAGATGCCCGTTCGTCATTGGCCTGTTTGTCTCATACCCAACATCGGCATCGCGGAAAAATAGATTTCACCAAAAAAACTTTCAGAAGATGATTGCGTATGGTCGGAATCAATCATCAAAGAGACTCCGCCGACCTTCGGAGCCTTTTCTCCGAATATCCACTCATAATCTTGTTCGACATTGCGCACTTCCTGTACCCACTTCCCGGCTTCCTGCTTTCCACTCTGGACTACGACATAATGTATTCGGGAATCATTATGGCTTTTCACAATGGTTCCCTGAGGAACATCCGCTTCCCACACATATCCAATGATCCGACTATTCAAAAATGCTGGAAATTTTGGAAACACCACAAAAATTCCTGCTGCCTGGTCGTCCCGTTCGGCATACCGGGCGTCGCCATGTTCTGGAAATTCCGTCACTTTCCATTCCCATGACAAATTTGGGTATTGGGCCAAATCAACCTCGACTTCTTTGTACAAGGCCACATTGGACTGATGACTTCGTAGCTTCAACACAGTCCCTTTGTGCTCTTTGACTAATTCAATTTCAGGCGTTCCCCGCCAAACCTTGACTGACCAATCTTCCGGCAACCCTGGTGAAGATTGTTTAGTAAACCCTTCCGTAAAGGTGCTTACCTGAACGCCCGGACTAATGGCAAAAATATTGGCGCCGACCAGAAACACGCCTACAAGAGCGAAAAGACCAATCCCATATCGTGAAGAGCAGTTCATTTTTTTCATGATTGCCTCCTTTGGCTACTCAAGGCATATCTCAAGAATGGTGCCAAGTGAAAGGCTTTGTTTTTCCTGGAATTTTTACGTTAGAAATTACGAAGATCTCAGGGAGACACATTTTGATGTGTCAAACTGTTTCAAGCAGCTAAAAAACATGAGACAGAATGAGAGAGACGATTTAAGAGGAATGTTCTTTTAATGAAGAAATGGAGGAGGAAGACGGAACCCGGTCCTCCAAATAGATCCAGGTTCCGCAAATCAAAAGGTAATCTAGGATTCGAACGCATACCCTAGAGTGAGGAGATATTGTGTGTCAGCTTTTTTGTTTCCAGGGGACGGAGCATTGTCGTACCGCCAATTGATCTGAAACGTCGTAACGAAGTTTTCCCATATATTCATACGAATTCCCTGTTGGGAGGTGACATACCAATCACTAGTTTTTTCCAAGGATGGATAACCCTGATGCTGATGAAACACGGTCAACCATGGCAGGACAGGCCAATTCCAATTGACTCCCCATCGACCGGTAAAATAACTCGTGTCTTCGGCCCGCTTAAAGTCCTCGTTAAAATACCCCAATCCGATTTCCGCATTAAGTTGCATTTTGTTCAAATACGGGTTTGAATAGTCTCCCACATCGATGAATTGGTAGCCAGGACCCGCAAAGAATGAGGTCCGAAGATTGAGATCTTGAAACGTATCCTGTTCAAACAAAGCACCGGTATAGACATAAAACCTTTTGCTCACAAAAAAATCTAACTTGATCGTGCCATACGCATTGCGGGCATTGAGCTCACCATCACTTTCACCATACAGGTAGCGACCCAATAAGGTCAGCCGCAGTCGCTCACTTCTCGCAATCAGTTCTCCGACAAAACTGAAATTTTTCAGGTCCGTGTTGCCGGAGGTAACCGACCCGCCAAAATTAAAGTTACCCGTAAAGGCCACCGCCTTTTTCACAGGAGGATTGACTGCCAAGACCGACCCGACCTGAACCGGTATGGGTTCAGGTAATAATTCTGTTTTGACATCCAGCGTGCCTGGCTGCGTCATTGCAGGTTTCCCTTGCAAGATGGTTCCATTACTCAACACAAAGCTCATGGGCTCCTCGGTATCCATTCCCGTAACTTCGGACCACTTGATTTTTATGGGGTCGCCATCATGAAACAACGTCTTTATCTTAATCACGCCCTCCGTCATTTCCACAATTTCCCCATACACCTGACTTCCATCTTTGAGCGTAATTTTTCCCATGGGACCGGCCAGACAAACCACCGGCAGCACCATTAGACTTAGGCTCAAGAACGCGCAGCACAATATTAGCCTCCTGCTCATTGGACCTCCTTGTTTAGATTAAGTGAACATAGTACCCGCCAGGACATGACAGCATTGTTTCCCGTAGGCCATCATTCAGACTGCTGGGCAAAAATCATGCTGAGAGAGGGGATAGACTGGTAATGGGTTTCAATTCTAAATACAAAATAGCTTGCAACTCTATCGCCTTACGATTTCTAATGTGACTTCTTACAAAAGAAGTTGGCGATGATACTGAACTCTTCACTCTCCAGGCAACTTACTTCATCACGTTTTGCTTGTTGCTCTCCTTATGGAGAACATTCTTCTGGAGAAATCCCTAATTCGCCAAGTCGACGATACAACGTGGATCGGCTCATCCCTAGGAGCTTTGCCGCTTGCGCACGTTTTCCCCTAGCTTGCTCCAATGCGGAGAGAATTTCTTCTCGTTCGTTCCTCGAAGAAGATCTGGACGAAACCAATGGGACAGATGGAGCAGACCCACCTATTTCTGGCGGAAGATCCGAAGATTGAATGTAAGTCCCATGGCAATGAATCAAGGCATAGTCAAAAGTACTTTTGAGCTCACGGACATTCCCTGGCCAGTGATACCGAAGTAAAGCCTGCATAGCATCCGGAGCGATTTCACGCACATCATATTTCCTTGTAATCACGCGTGCCTGCCCGAGAAAAGCCTCACTCAGCAAGGGAATATCTTCTCGACGTTCCCGCAACGGAGGCAGATGCAATCGCGCGACGCGAATTCGATACAAGAGATCTGATCGGAACGCCCCCTTTTCGACTAGCTCCTCTAAATGTTGATGCGTGGCGGCCAAAACTCGAACGTCCACTTTTCTAGGTCGAGACTCGCCCAGACGAATGATTTCCCCTTCCTGTAGGACTCGCAACAACGTGGTTTGAATGGTCAGCGGCATATCGCCAATTTCGTCAAGAAAGAGAATGCCGCCTTCTGCGGCTTCAAAAAAACCTTCATGATCATTCACCGCTCCAGTGAAAGCTCCACGTTTATGACCAAACAATTGACTCCCCAATAAGGAATCCGTTAACCCGGCACAATTGATCGCCACAAATGGCCTGTCTTTTCGGTCACTCAACCGGTGTAAGGCCTGTGCGACCAATTCTTTGCCGGTTCCGGTTTCTCCCTGAATCAACACTGGAACATCAACGGGGGCAATGTCCTGAATCTTTTGATAGATGGTTTGCATGGCAGGACTTTTCCCGATGAGCTTTTCGAAATGAGCCGGCCCAATCAATTGCCGCCGAAGATTTTCAACTTCAGTCCTATCTTTCAGGAATAGAATGGTTCGCCGTGGGTCACGAGGATCATCATGCACCTCAACTTCAAGGTCTAACCACGGCTTGTGGTTTTTCTTTAGCGAAACAGCAACTGACGCCCGACGCCCATCCGGCAACGTTCTTTGCTCTTCCACCTGTCGGCACTGTTCAGCCGTCCAGGGCAGGATTTCAGTCCATAATCCACCAACAAGCATGTGAGGTTTAAGGGAAAATAAATGAGACACAGTCGGACTGGCATAGGTCATGGCCCCGGCCTCATTGATCATCACCACCGCCAGTTGCAGATGATCGAGAACCGCAGTCACCTCATCCCGAATTTGCTCGCTCTCAGCGAGTTGATGTTGTTGAACGTCACGTTCTTTCCCATGCGCTAAATGGTCTTCTCGCGCTTTCTGCAACACAGGTTGTAAGGTGACCATTTCAGGCAGATAGTGTTGAACAATTAAGAACCGCTGCCTCTCCTGTATTAATGCTGTGGCTTCCAAATGACTCTCATCTCCCATAAGGGCTGGTTCGCTCCACAATCCAGAATGCAATGCTCCCTGATCATGTGTCTGCCAAAACTCTTCTGCCGCATGCAAAAAACACTGCAGAAAAAATGACCGCTGCACAAATTCCTGTGGATCTGCTGATGAGAGTGAAGGAGGGAACCAACGAGGGAGTATACCTATCGTGCGAAAACGAGCCGCCGATTCGACGTGCACAATGAACGCCTCAAAAATATTCAGAATTTCAGGATAGGGAATTTCGACGCCCATACAACCAGCCATTTTATTCGAAGTGAGCATTCAAAAATACAAAAAACGTCTACCTCAACCATTCGTTGAGCCAACTTTGTCATACTGCCTGTAGAGGGGCGTTCCCACATAGGTGTGTGGAACGGATTGAGGGGAAAAAATCACGACACCTTCAACATCTGCTTGGCTAATTCGGCAAACGCTAATTCAACTCCTTCGCCGCTCTT
>JAOUNC010000028.1 GCA_029881175.1 Nitrospirota bacterium
AGAATGTTTTGGCAGCCAATTGATGCTGATTCGTGGAATGAGGGAAGCCAGCATTCCTTACATTCGTCTATGTCGTATAGCAGGGAGCATATGGGAGGGCTGACCAGTAACCATCAGAGGGTTGCCGCTTGTTCGTGCCTTGAGACTGGTGAATTGGAAGTCTATGTCGAGGTGTTGACGCCACAGATCGGAGCGATTCCATCTGATCTTGAAAACGGATTGAGCGTATGCCTTGAAGTCTTTGCATTATCTGAGGGACTTGGTATTTCCCCATGTGTGATGCAGACCCTATGGCAACATAGTGTGCGAACAGGTTATATGGCGGCGTTGATTGCTAGGGATCAGCATGTCTCTCGACCGTTGGTCTGGCAAGCCTTTGTCGGTGGCTTGTTGCATGATATCGGGATGTTAATCTTTCTCACTCAGCAGCCGCAGGTATTTTCGGCTGTTGTTGATTTGGCTCAATGCCAGGGGCAAGAGTTGGCCATAATGGAGCAAAACTTTTTAGGGACTACCCATGCTGAATGCGGAGCGAGATTTTTGTCTCGCTGGGGAGTCTCAACGGAAGTACTGACCATAGTGGCGTTTCATGATCAACCGTTTCAGGTTCCTCATTCTGCTGTGTGTCCTCTTACCACCGTCTATATTGCCAATATGTTGGAGGGAGGGGGGATCGCCCAAGATGGCGATGGGCTGGTCGGGTTTGAAGGGGAAGCCTATTTACGGCGTTTGGGATTATGGGATCATCTTCCCCTCTATCAAGGATGGATGCGGGAGCTTCCCCATCTCTCCGGGTGATAACAACAGGGTCTTTCTTTAGTGTTGCCCAGGAATGTGTTCTGGATTCTTGATTCTGGCATCAAGCCAGACTCCCTACCCGTTCTCGTGAATGTCTGTCTTTCCCCTTGTCAATGTTGCACAGCCTTTCTGTTTGAGGAGAATGTTTCCTCCCTCTGTTTCCATTTTCCTGACGAGCCTGTAGGATTGGTCGGCGAGCGTTTATCTATAAAGAAAGGACGAGGGCTCATCGATCTTTCAGTGACTCCATAGGTTTCTGAGAAAGTGACGAATGGGAAAATTGTTACGATATGGGCTTAGTGGACTGTTCATCGTGGGATGCCTCCTCTTGCTTCCCCATGTCGTTGTTTCCTTGGATCCTCCGCTGGTCCCTTGTTATGACGCGGAACAATGTTTTGCTGAATTGCTGATGGAAGTCGATGCGCCACCTTCTGGATCTGCCGTTTCATCAAAAGCCGCCATTCTCTTTCTGCAAATGACGACAGCCTATGGCCATACCCCTTGGGCTCAACGGGCGAGACTGCGCTATGGGCATGCACTTCTGGCCTCGAAGCCAGATGAAGCAATCCCTTTGTTGCATCAATCATTAACTGATTTTCCCATGTTGGATGATTATCTTTATTGGTGGCTCATGCAAGCCTATGTGAATGCTGGTTTGTGGGGGGAGGCGGCAAAGATTGTTGAGAAATTCACCATTGGATATCGCGAATCACTTGTTCGAGCTGACGTGTTGTATCAGGGCGGCACAGTCTTATTGAAAATGGAAGATTGCCAAACCGCTCGTTCTGTTTTTGCGCAAGCGTTGGCCTTGAAGCCTCGACATGCTCAAGCTGCTTCTGTGTTATTTCAGAGAGGTTTGTGCGCGGTTCAACTTGGAGTTAAGGATGAAGCCAGCGAGATTTTTCGGAAATTGTGGTGGCAGTTCCCGTTGGCACCAGAAAGCGGTCAGGCTGAAGATTGGTTCGTGCAAGACGGAGGTTTGGCGTTTGTCCCGACGGTTGCCGAGCGGTATCAGCGTGGGATGGTTTTGTCGAAGAGAGGAGCCTTATCAGAGGCCATAGCGGAATTTCAGCGGGTAGAGGCGGTCTCACCGAATACCCCAGAATCTCTCCAAGCCCAATATCAAGTCGCCATGGCCTTGGTTCGATTGAAGCGCTATGGTCAAGCGGAAAACATATTGAAAGTGCTTGCTCACTCTGCCTCTTCCCGGAGAGATGAGGCGTGGGTCTGGTTGGGTCGAACCTATTTACGGCAAGGCAAAGGGCAGCCATTGGCCAATTTAGTCAAGGCATTGCCTGTGGATGGGCTCACGGGAGATCAGCAAGCTCAGATATATACCTTTTATGGAATTTGGTTGGAGGATCATGATCGCTGGACTGAAGCGGTGGAGGCCTATCAGAAGGCAGGGCATATCGCGCATACCTTGGGGCGGCAATTGGATGCCTGGTGGCGAGCGGGATGGATTTATTACCAACGTCAGCAATTTACTGAAGCCATCCCCGTCTTTCAGGAGATTATTCAGAAGACGCCGGAACCGAATTCGGCGTCTTTTATGCAGTTGGCGGCTCAAGCCTCGTATTGGTTAGCCCGCTCACAAGCGCATGTGGGGCAGGCGGCCGTCGCGATCCAGTATTTTGAACAAATACATCAGGCGTATCCTTTGACCTATTATGGACAATTGGCACAGAGCCAGCTTGGCCCGACTGCAAGGAATTTCCCCGCGTGGGGGGGATTAGCCACAACCGCTTCGCAGGGAAGGGGTGTTCATGCCAAACTCGAGGAAGATATTCATTACCAAAAATTCCAAGTTCTCAAGCAGGTTCAATTTTCCAAAGAGGCGTTGCAGGAATTTGAACAGGTGGCCGTCCGGCATGGGTCAAATGTGCGGGTGTTTCCTGAGCTCATTTCTTTAGCCGAAGGGGTTGGAGCCCACGATGTTGGAATTCGTTTAGCGATTCGTCATTTTGGGTCTACCTTGCGGACCGGGCAACTGCCGTCTGCCTCTCCAGCGTGGGCCGGAGCGTTCCCCATGGGCTATCAAGAAATGATTCGATCGTATGTTCCTCAGCATGTGGATCCTTTTTTGGTAGCCGGCCTCATTCGTGAAGAAAGTTTATATAGCACTCGTGTTGTCTCGCCTGTTGGGGCGATCGGGCTGATGCAACTCATGCCGGCAACGGCGAAGCGTATGGCGCATCAATTGACATCTGGCTTAGCCTATGAACCTGCTCATTTGTATCAACCCCGGCATAATATCCAATTAGGAACGCATTATTTGGGGCAGTTGGTGGATGAATTTCAGGGTAACCTTATTTACTCTGTGGCGGCGTATAACGCGGGGCCTGAGGCGGTCCAACGATGGATGGCTAAAAATGGGCATCGTCCGTCAGATGAATTTGTCGAACTGATCGGCTATCGGGAGACTCGTGGATATGTGAAACGGGTGTTAGGGAGTTACCGAATTTACCGGGCCTTATTTGGTGAGCCATGCTCTGGCAATTCTCTTGACAGGTTTTGTTGAACGCACTATAGTCGGCGCGTTTATCCCTGTAAGGAAGGAGGACTGTGTGAGCGTTGAAAACATGGAAAAGTTGGAGCTTCGCGTTCGGAAGTTGCTCGATTTAGTTGTTGAATTGCGTCAAGATAAGTCACAACTGGAACAGGAGCTTGAATCCACTCGTGAGCATTTAGCCAAACAGCAAGAAATGTCTGAAGGTTGGGAAGACGAGCGGGGCACGATTCGTTCAAAAATTGAAAAAGTGCTAGGCGAGCTTGAGTTTTTGGATCGTTCAAACGATCATTAACGGATTGGAATGATGACAAAGACCATTGAGGTCGAAGTCTTTGGTCAGCGGTTTTCCTTGCAGGGTGAGGGCGATGAAGCCTACTTCCATGAGTTGGCTGACTATGTCGATAGGCAAATGCGGACTCTTGCCAAGCAAGCCAAGACGAGTACTTCGACTAAGCTGGCTATTTTAGTGGCTATCAATGTCACTGATCAGCTCTTTCGCCAACAACGGCATCGTGAGTCGGGAGAAGTTGAAATGGACCGCCGGGCACAACTGCTATTGGAAAGGATTGATGAGCATTTAGAATCCCCTCCTCGCTAAGCATTCGTAAGACTCTCTCCTCTTCATCTCTGGGTCCATAGAATTTCCTTTTAAACCAGATGGTTGGGTTGCGTTGCCTGTGTGGGCAGGATTTGATGCCGTCACGCATGTGGTGGTGCGCATGGATCTATGATTGAAATGGGGGGAAGTGTTCTGATATTTTATTATCCAATAAATCATTGAATTCCAAAGAATGAAAGGAATATTCCCTTTTGCAGGGGAAAGACACTGGAGGCCCACAATGACTAGATTATGGTTCGTCATAGTGGGTTATTTGGGAATTGGGATTGAACGATGTTGGAAACGATTATGTGAGGGTCAAGGGTATTCTTGGAGATCATGGTTCCTACGGCCTCTAGAGGCCCTATCCAAGGAGAATAGTTGGTCATTCGATTTGAAGCATTTAGTGGGACGGTGCGTTATTGATCCAGTACCTTCTCTCTTCTGTGTACACCACCAGTGGTGGTTGCAAGCTGAATGTCTTTCAAAAAGCGTCAAGACCCTGATGAATTTTCAAGCTTTTCCACTCGTTCCTCTTCCTGTTTCTTCTAGCCGTTCTCTACCTCATTCCAGGTAAATAGGCTTTCTCCTCCAGTCTTTCCTGTTTCTTTTCCTCTTGTTCAAGGGTTTTTATTGTTTGTGTGCGGCAACGTTGGTTTCTCATGAGCTGGTCCGGAAGAATTTTTTCTTATCATGAGTACACAAGGAAACGAATAGGAGACAATCGATGGAAATGGTCATTCCTATGCTGGCAGGTGTGATTGGGCTGGGACTTGGGTTCGTCTTGTCCAAAGTGCTTCAGCAGCATTTGGACGGTCAGCGGCGCTCAGAGGCCGAGGTTCAATTGCAGCAGGTTACCCAGAATGCCCAACGGGAAGCGGAGAATATGCTCAAGGAAGCGAAGATTGAAGCGAAGGATCTCTTATTTCAGGCGAAATCTGAGCTGGAGGCTAAAGAAAAAGAAAAGCGAAATGAAATTCAAGCAGCCGATCGAAAGCTTCATCAGCGAGAGGAAGCTTTTGAACGCAAGGTTAGTCAGTTTGATAAACGCGATGAAGAGCTTCGGCGGCAGGAGCAGGCTTTCAAAAAACAGGAGGAGTCCCTAGCTAAGCAGGCAGCTGCTTGTGAACAG
This sequence comes from Nitrospirota bacterium, assembly GCA_029881175.1. GTDB lineage: Bacteria > Nitrospirota > Nitrospiria > Nitrospirales > UBA8639 > Nitrospira_E. Next base: position 5,041 of record JAOUNC010000028.1, read on the forward strand.
GCCATTAAGGAGCATCGTGTCGCATTGGAACAAGTGGCAGGGATTACGGCCGAGGAAGCCAAGCGACAATTACTGAGCGAGATTGAGACCGAGGCCAGGCTGGATTCGTCCCTCTTGACCAAGCGGATTTTAGATGAAGCGAAAGAATCGGCAGATCGAGATGCTAGAGAAATTGTGACCCGGTCAATTCAACGGATTACCCGAGATTATGTCAATGAGGCCACCATTTCCGTCGTCCCCCTTGCCAATGATGGCATGAAGGGACGAATTATTGGTCGGGAGGGAAGAAATATTCGTGCCTTGGAAGCTGCGACTGGCGTGGACTTGATCATTGATGAAACGCCGGAAGCGGTGATTGTCTCCGGGTTTGATCCTCTACGTCGGGAGGTCGCAAAAATTGCGTTAGAACGGTTAATGCAAGATGGCCGTATTCATCCGACGAGGATTGAAGAAGTGGTGGAAAAGGTTAAAGGGGATTTGGATAAACTCATGCGGGATGAGGCTGAGAAAGTCATTTTCGAAGTCGGACTTTCAGATTTTCATCCAGAGATTGTCAAATTGTTGGGGCGGCTGAAATACCGGACAAGCTATGGGCAAAATAATTTATACCATGCTCGTGAAGCAGCCTATATTTGTGGAATTATGGCATCGGAGCTTGGCTTGGATGTGAAACTGTCGAAGCGTGGGGCGTTGCTACATGATATTGGGAAAGTCGTCAGTCATGAGGAGGAAGGCACGCATGCCATGCTTGGCGCGGAAATGGCCAAGAAGTATGGTGAGTCTGAACTCATTGTGAATGCCATTGCGGCCCATCATGAGCAAGTTGAGCCCCTGTGTCCAGAAGCCGTCTTGGTTGCCGCCGCCGAAGCGCTTTCAGCGGCGCGCCCTGGTGCCAGGCGTGAGACATTGGAGGCCTATGTGAAGCGGTTAGAAAAATTGGAATCGTTGGCGACGGGTTTTGCCGGTGTTGATAAAGCCTATGCGATTCAGGCAGGACGGGAAGTTCGAGTGATCATTCGACAGGGAGAGTTAAGCGATACTGAAGGGTTTGCCCTGTCCCGGGATTTAGCCAAAAAAATTGAACAAGAACTGACCTATCCCGGCCAAATCAAAGTCACCGTCATTCGTGAAAATCGATTCATTGAATTTGCAAAGTAGTCTGTAAGGAGTTGAAAGCGACAAGAATATGAATCTTTTGTTTATCGGAGACATCATGGGTGAGCCCGGACGGCGAGTATTGTTAAAGCATCTCTCGAATGCCATTCGTGACCATCATATTGACGTGGTGGTCGGAAATGGTGAAAACGCCGCCGGGGGGTTCGGGATTACCCCGGACATTGCTGAGGAGCTTTTTGACCTGGGACTTTCTGCCATTACCTTAGGGAACCATGCCTGGGATAAGCGTGAGGCCATGGAGTATTTGGAAAAAGAGCCACGGGTGATTCGTCCCGCTAATTATCCGGACGGTGTTCCGGGAAAAGGGACGTGTGTGATTGAAACGAACCAGGGTGAACGCGTTGGAGTTCTGCAACTCATGGGGCGAGTCTTTATGCCTATGGTGGATTGTCCTTTCCGTGTCGCTGAAAGAGAATTGGCGCAATTGACGGCCAAGACAGACTATATTGTTGTTGATATGCATGCCGAAACCACCTCAGAAAAAATGGCGATGGGCTATTTTTTGGATGGGAAGGTTTCTGCGATATTGGGGACCCATACCCATGTGCAAACGGCTGATGAACAAATTTTACCGCAGGGGACAGGCTATCTGACCGATGTGGGGATGACCGGCCCTGTCAAATCCGTAATCGGGATGAAATCCAATTTAGTCATTCAGAAATTTCTGACGCAGCTACCTCGACGGTTTGAAGTCGCACCCGGCCCGTCTGTGTTGTGCGGCGCCGTTGTGCAAATTGATCGCGCCACTCGAAAAACCACCCATATTTCTCGTCTTCGATTGTTTGAGTAACGCATTCTCGTGCCAGAGCTTTTCCCGCCTTTGCTGACCGTCTCGGAACTCACGAGACATATTCGTTTAAATTTGGAACAGCAATTCCCCTCAGTGTGGGTGGAAGGGGAAATCTCTAATCTTCGTTGTCCGTCTTCCGGACACCATTATTTTACGTTAAAAGATCAGGGTAGCCAGATTCGAGCCGTCATGTTTCGGAAGCAAGCCGAACGGTTGAAGTTTGCCCTTCAAGATGGATTGGAGGTCTTGGTCTTTGGGCGTCTGACGGTCTATGAACCACGTGGCGACTATCAATTATTGTTAGAAGGTGTCGAGCCCAAAGGTATTGGCGAGTTGCAATTGGCTTTCATGCAACTCAAGGCCAAGCTGGAGGCTGAAGGGCTATTCCAAGGATCTCGGAAGAGGCCTTTGCCAGCATTTCCAGAGAGAATTGGAGTGGTGACATCACCGGTGGGGGCGGCTCTTCATGATTTGTTGACCATTATTTATCGACGATGGCCTTTGGCACAAGTTCTTATTGCTCCAGTAGCCGTCCAGGGGAGGGAGGCGGCCGGTCAAATTGCTGCAGCCATTCAGATGTTCAATCAATCTGGTCCTCAATTTGGCAAAGTTGATGTGTTGATTGTTGGGCGGGGAGGCGGGTCGCTGGAAGATTTATGGGCGTTCAATGAAGAGCCTGTCGTGAGGGCCATTGCCGCATCCCACATTCCCATTGTGTCGGCAGTCGGGCATGAAACCGATGTGACGCTTGCCGATTTGGTGGCTGATTGCCGTGCCCCAACTCCCTCGGCGGCGGCGGAATTGGTTACTCCAGATTGCACAAAGGTGAAGGAGCAGGTGCGCCACCATCGTGCCAGATTGGAGCGGTCGCTCAAGAGCATGATTTCCGCTATGACGGTACGAGTGCAGCAGGTGCGGCAACGGTTACCTGAGCCACGGCTTATTATCGGACATTTTGTTCAACGGGTGGATGAGCTAGAGGGGCAGTTGTATCGAAACGTCAAACACTGGTGTCGAAATATGCAGCTCTTGCTCTTGCAACATCAATCAGCGATTTGGGAAGCCAATCCCCTACGGACTATCCATCAAGAGCAGGGGAAATTAGCTGAGCTTACTCGATATGTAATTCAAGGTGCTCAAAATTCTATTCTGCTTAGGCGGCATCAGGTCACAGTCTTGATCTCTCAACTGCACCAATTGAGTCCCCTAGCAGTTTTGGCAAGGGGGTATAGTATTATCACGGACCTTCATGATGGGAAAGTCGTGAGAAAATCAACAGATACGAAGGTAGGGGGGGAAGTGCTGGCGACCTTGTCCGACGGTGAACTGGTTTGCCGGGTCGAACAAATTTCTCCACCAAAATAAAGATGTGCTTTTGATTCCTGGTGAGGGGAGGCTATAATATAATGGGCTTTTTAGGCGAACTATAAGGGAATACCATGGCAGCGATAAAATTTGAAAAGGCATTGTCCCGCTTGGAAACAATCGTGACAGAATTAGAGGCGGGCGAGCTGTCTTTAGATGATTCATTGAAGATATTTGAAGAAGGGGTCAAGTTGTCCAAGACGTGCTTGAAAATGTTGGATGAGGCTGAGCGTAAAGTGGAAATTCTTGTGCAAGACAAGGATGGCCGAAAACGCATTCAGGCGTTTACGTTGGAGGAACCCGATTCCACTGAGTCGTAACCCTTGTTTTCGTTCCTTCCTCTTTCATTCCTAAGGAGAATAGGCTCGGTTCCCACGACATGTCGTCTCTACCTCCTCTCCCAGTCAAAAAATCACCCAAACAACGATTAGATGTCCTGTTGGTCTCTCAGGCACTGGTCCCTAGCCGGGAACAGGCTAGTCGGCTTATCCTGGCGGGCCGTGTCAAGATTGATGGGGTGGTGATGGATAAACCCGGGAAACAGGTGTCCTCAGAGGTCATGGCTGAAATTGTCCTGCCTGAGTCCCAATATGCAAGCCGCGGTGGAGAAAAGCTGGCTCCGGCTTTAGAGGCTTTTGGGCTTTCGTGTTCGGGGTTGGTGGTGATGGATGTGGGGGCTTCAACCGGAGGGTTTACCGACTGTGTGTTGCAGCATGGCGCTCAACGAGTGTATGCCATTGATGTGGGCTATGGACAGCTGGATTGGCGCCTGCGATCAGATTCCCGTGTGATCGTGATGGATCGTGTGAATATTCGATATTTGCGCCCAGAAGATATTCCAGAGATGGTCGATTTAATCGTCATTGATGTGTCATTTATTTCCCTGAAGATGGTGTGGCCTGTGATCATCCCCGTATTAAAGCCGCAGGGCTATCTGGTGTCATTGATTAAGCCTCAGTTTGAGGTTGGGAAGGGGCAAGTCGGTAAAGGGGGGATTGTTCGGGATGAAACGTTGCGCCAAGCCGTCAAAGATCAGTTTGTGGCCTATGCCAATTCATTGTCCTTAGATCTTATCGGGCTCATGGATTCACCCCTATTAGGGAAAAAGGGAAATAAGGAGATTGTCATGGGTTTACAGAAGCGACAAATAGGGGTATCTGGATAAAGAGGGTCAAGAATGCTCATAAGCGGTTTTGTCTTGAAAGGAAATGACATGTCATGGGGATAAAAGTTCTGGTTACAGGAGGGGCAGGGTTTATCGGATCACATCTCGTGGATCGATTAGTACAGGAAGGCAACCAGGTCGTGGTGATTGATAATCTTTCGACAGGGACGCAAACAAGTCAACAAAAAAGCCGTCTTGTATAAAATGGATATTCGAAGCAAGGGGGTTGAGCGAGTCTTTCGAAAAGAGCGGCCGTTAGTGGTTGTCCATTTAGCAGCGCAAATGAATGTCCGGCTCTCAACGGAAAATCCTGGATTCGATGCAGATGTCAATATTTTAGGTACGCTGAATCTTTTAGAGCATGCCGTAAAAAATGGAGTACGAAAAGTGTCTTTTGCGTCTTCAGGGGGTGCAGTCTATGGGGAACAGGAGGTATTCCCAGCGGCGGAATCTCATCGCACCGAGCCCATGTCTCCTTATGGCATTAGTAAGTTAGCCGGAGAAAAATACTTGGCATATTACACCAATACGATGGGGCTTCGACACGTAGCGCTTCGATTTGGCAATGTCTATGGGCCAAGACAAGAGCCAGAAGGGGAGGCTGGAGTCATTGCAATTTTTTCAAAAATCATGCTGGAAGGTGGGCAGCCGATCATCAATGGAACAGGAAAGCAGACGAGGGATTTCGTGTATGTCGATGATGTGGTGGAAGCCCTCTTGGTGACATTAGGAGAAGATGTTCAGGGCATCTTTAATGTTGGGACTGGTCGGGAAACGACCGTGAATGAATGTTACAGCATCATTAAACAATTGACCAAAAGTTCTTGCAAAGATTTATTCGGGGCGGCAAAAAAAGGAGAGCAGTTTCGTAGTGTGCTGGATGTGACGAGCTTGAGGGAGCGCTTTGGCTGGGACCCTCAAGTGTCGTTGCCGGATGGTCTCAGGATGACGGTGGAGTATTTTCAAGCCCAGGGCAAATAAACAGATCTTTCCAAAAAGCCTATGGGCTGTTCGATTGAAGCGCTAGTAGCGTGGGACCGAATTGTCAATTTCAATGGACCAGGATTCGATTCCCCCAATGAGATTTTTGACATTCGAAAACCCTTGTTGAAGCAAAAAGCCCACCGCATCGGCGCTTCGCATCCCTTTGTGGCAGTAGGCCACGATTTCGGCGTTTTTGTCCAATTGATTCAGAGAATTGGGAAGTTCGCCCAAGGGAATGAGCACCGACCCTTCTATCTTGGCCATTGAATATTCATGAGGCTCACGGACATCTAATAAGAAGATGCTGTCTCCCTTATCCTGGCGAGCTTTCAAATCACGAACGGTGATGGTGTAACCCATATGCGTATATCCTCCTTCAAAAGTCTAAGTCATTCCGTGTCCAAGGCTCATCATAGCGACTGATTTTTCTGAGTGTCAATTTATTCTTGGTAAAAGCGTAAGGAGCGTCAGCATGCCTCAGCAACGCGTTGTGTCTATTGGGCAAATTGCTCAATACGAAGGTCAGGACATTATCATTAAAGGGTGGCTTCGCCTTCGGCGGTCAAGCGGGAAACTAAGCTTTTTAACGGTTCGCGATGGGACTGGGGATATTCAGGCGATTGTCAGTAAGGCCACGGTGGGGGAAGAGCAATTTGCCCTAGTGGGGCAAGTGACTCAGGAGTCCTCGGTGATTGTCACTGGACAACCGAGAAAGGATGCTCGGGCGCCTGGTGGATTTGAATTAGACGTCACGCACTTCCAAGTCGTTCATCTGGCGGAACCCTTTCCCATTCAACCCAAGGAGCATGGGGTCGGATTTTTGATGGAACATCGGCATCTCTGGCTGCGGTCGAGCCGGCAACATGCCATTTTACGCGTTCGCCATGAGATCATCCGAACCTGCCGGAATTTTTTCGATGAGCGAGATTTTACGCTCATTGACACGCCGATTTTTACCCCGAATGCTTGTGAGGGCACGACGACGCTCTTTCAAACGCAATACTTCGATCAGGTGGCGTATCTCGCACAAAGCGGACAACTCTATGGAGAAGCAGCCGCTGCCGCCTTTGGGAAGATTTATTGTTTTGGGCCAACGTTCCGGGCGGAAAAGTCAAAAACCCGTCGGCATCTCATGGAGTTTTGGATGGTGGAACCGGAAATGGCCTTTGCTGAATTACCGGATGCGATGCAACTGGCTGAGGAACTCGTGTCGGTGGTCATTCAGCGAGTCTTGGAAAACCGTCGAGCTGAGTTAGAGATTCTCGAACGAGACGTGGCGGCGTTGGAGGCCATGATTCCCCCGTTTCCACGAATTACGTATGAAGAGGCGATTGCCAGGCTCAAAGAACATGGCGTGGATATTCAATTCGGGGATGACTTTGGCAGTGAGCAAGAAACCGTCTTAGCCAAATCGTTTGACCGCCCCGTTCTTGTGCATCGCTATCCAGCCGCGGCAAAAGCTTTTTATATGGCCAGAGATCCTGAGCGCCCCGACTTAGCCTTGTGTATGGATATGTTGGCCCCTGAAGGTTATGGAGAAATTATTGGCGGCGGGCAACGCATTCATGATTTGGAAACTCTGCGCCAGCAAATTGCCGCGCATGATCTTCCGGAAGAAGCCTTTAAGTGGTATGTGGACTTACGCCGGTATGGGAGTGTGCCGCATGCCGGATTTGGGATGGGGATTGAACGAGTGGTCGCGTGGATTTGTGGGCTAGATCATGTTCGTGAAACCATTCCGTTCCCAAGAATGCTCTACACGCTCTATCCCTAAATAGACCAATAACATTCCTGCTATCCTGGCTAAACTTCCAATTAAAATATTCCCATGCTCCTTTGCCCTTTCAGGGAAGGGTGAAGGAGGAGACGAGAGCATCAATGGCGAGTGTGCGCTGGTGGAAGCCGCAAGCGTTCCCACCCACCGGCTGGGGGGAATCAGGGTGAAAATATGTTAATTCATGACATGGCCCCAATTCTTTCAATCAACACACCAACTTGAATTCAAGTAGTAAGTGCAATTATTTCTC
>JAOUNC010000387.1 GCA_029881175.1 Nitrospirota bacterium
CTTTCTTTCTGAGGTCGGCTTTCTCCATGGACACAAACCACTGATGCGTAGCCCGGAAGATCACCGGTTGTTTGCAGCGCCAACAATGCGGGTACGAATGCTCAAGCTTCTTTTCCCCAATTAACACTCCCTTGGTCTTTAAGACTTCCACAATCCCGGAATTCGCTTCCAAGACGGGTTGACCTTCAAACTCAGGAAATTCATCCGTAAACCGTCCTGCATTATTAACCGGCACCAGGATATCTAAGGGTTGTTGATTAGGAAGCACGTCGAGGAAAGGCGGTCTATTGTATTTCATGACCAACAGATAGTCGTCCATCCCATGTCCAGGAGCAATATGCACGCACCCCGTTCCCTGCTCCAATGTGACAAAATCTCCATTGAGAATGGGAACCTCTTTCTTCGCAAATGGCGGATGACACGTCCACCCTTCAAAATCTTTCCCTTTTTTCTTGCCTAACACCTCAACTTTCTCAATTTTGCAGGCCTTGGCAAACACGTCTTCCAACCCCACGGCAACAACAAAAGCCTCCTCACCAACCTGAAGCACGGCATAGTCAAAATCCGGATGTAGACACACGGCTTGGTTGGCCGGAAGGGTCCATGGAGTGGTCGTCCAAATGACAGCCGAAACGGCTTTCAGCTCTTTGATTTTTGGCAGGCCCAAGCGTTGCTCAGAACCCATTTCAGCTGGGGAGGCCGTAAAGGGAAATTTCACATAGACCGAAGGTGAGAGGTGATCCTCATATTCCACTTCGGCTTCTGCCAGTGCGGTTTGATCCACCGTGCACCACAACACCGGCTTCAAACCCTTATAGACACGACCCTTTTCCACAAATTTCCCGAACTCTCGAACAATCGCCGCCTCATAGGTGTGATCCATAGTCAGATACGGACGTTCCCAATCACCGAATATGCCTAATCGCTGAAATTCATCACGTTGAATTCCCACAAATTTCTGAGCATATTCCCTACAGATCTTTCGCAGTTCCACCGCGCTCAGATCTTTTTTCTTGGAACCGAGCTGCTTGGAGACTTGGTGTTCAATCGGAAGCCCATGACAATCCCATCCCGGAATATAGGGCACCCGAAACCCATCCATCGTTTTCGATTTAATAATGATGTCCTTCAAAATTTTATTCAGCCCATGCCCGATATGGATATGTCCGTTGGCATAGGGCGGACCGTCATGAAGGATATAGAGAGGACGATCCTGGCGAGATTCCTGGATACGCGCATACATGCGTTCCTGTTCCCACCAGGCCAAGCGTTCAGGTTCCTTTTGAGGCAAATTGGCCTTCATCGGAAACTCTGTCTGAGGAAGATTTAATGTTGATTTATAATCCATAGGAAAAACTCAAGAAAACGTGAAAAATCGCAAGGGCATTCTAGCCGCGACCTAGAAACCCGTCAAACAACAGTGGGTGAATGCTCATCATGACAGAGGAGGAAAAATGGGAAGAGGTTTTTTGACGAGCGGCCTACAAAAGATGAAAGAGAAATTAAGGGAGGCGATTAACTCAAAGCCATCATCCGATCTAAGGCAATCTTGGCTAAAACTTTCTCATCATTAGGTACCGAAATCCGATTCACCACGTGGCCTTGTGCCAAGTTTTCCATGCACCAGCACATATGAGGGGCATCGATCCGAAACATGGTGGCACACCGGCACACCATCGGAGAGAGGAAAAAGACTTGTTTATCTGTCTGTTCGGCCTTCAGACGATTCACCAAGTTTAATTCAGTCCCAACCACCCAGGATGTCCCTGCGGGGGCCTTACTGACCGTCTGAATAATATATTCGGTCGAACCCACTGCGTCCGCTTTATTCACGACATCTTCATGACATTCTGGATGCACTATGACTTGAATGCCGGGATACTGCTTTCTGAAATAATCCACATGTGTCGGTTGAAACATTTGATGAACACTGCAATGGCCTTTCCACAAAATCAGCTTGGCTTTGTGAATGGCTTCCACCGTATTGCCCCCGTTGGCTTTAAACGGATCCCAGACAATCATCTCCTCTTTTGGGAAGCCCATTTTATTCGCCACATTGCGGCCAAGATGTTCATCCGGGAAGAAGAGAATCTTCTCACGTCTCGACCAGGCCCAATCCATCACGGCCTTCGCATTGGACGACGTACAGGTGACTCCACCATGCTCCCCGCAAAAGGCTTTCAAATCCGCAGCTGAATTCACATAGACAACAGGGGTGACGACATCCTCTACCGACAGAACTTGCGAGAGAGCGTCCCAACATTCATCCACCTGTTCAATTGCAGCCATATCGGCCATCGAACACCCGGCGGCTAAATCCGGCAGGATGACCGTCTGGTTCGACCGGCTCAAAATATCCGCCGTCTCCGCCATGAAATGCACACCACAGAACACGACGTGAGGAAACTCAGATCGTTCAGCCGCTAATTTTGAGAGTAACAATGAATCGCCACGCAAGTCGGCATGGATAATGACTTCGTCGCGTTGATAGTTATGCCCAAGAATCAAAACCTGATTACCAAGACTTTTCTTGGCCACGACGATTCGTTCAAAGAGTTCGCCCTCTGAAAGATCCTGATAATCGGCAATGGGTAGCTCCGTCATAAGTGAAGTGTTCACACTATATTCCCTATTTTGTCTAAAATTGGTCCGATCAAAAAGCTGGCTTCGAGAACCTAGAAATCCAACCAACGCCAAGCGTAAGCCTCTTATTCTATCAAATCATGATCAGTTGAAAAAGATAGAATGTGAAATAGACTTCTTCCCTCGCCAATCACCACAAGCCCTCTTGCCTCATTGACGAAGGTCCAGGTGGAGGGTTAGCATTGATTTTACAAGGCTAGGGGAGCGTTTGCGCTGAGATGTCCAACCCAGTTTGGACGACCCTCATACCTGACCTGGGTAATACCAGCGTAGGGAAGCGGCACAATGACGATAAGACTTTTTAAGCCGCATTCTTTACCGGGTGCGGCTTTTTTCATTATTTTCCGAGAAACGCCTATCCATAGACCAATAACCGGTCATCCTGAGAAAGGATCATCCTATGAATAGTTCACAACGCGATCTGACTCTTTCGCCAAACAAGGAAAGCCTCGCTGTTAAGGCCGATCCTACCGCAACCCCCTCATCAACATTGACCACGGAGCCCTTCCCAGCATCGCGCAAGGTGTATGTGACCGGGTCACACCCCAGCATTCAAGTCCCCATGCGAGAAATCAGCTTAACACCCACGCAGGGACCAAATGGCGTTCCGCCAACCCCCAATCCTCCCGTGACGGTATATGATCCCTCTGGCCCTTACACGGATTCAGACGTGTTGATCAATGTCCGT
>JAOUNC010000388.1 GCA_029881175.1 Nitrospirota bacterium
AATCAACTCTATTCCCCGTAGTTTGCCTCCGTGTTACGGTTTTTCCCACACGGACCATGCACGGAATTCCGTGCGGAGGATTTTCGGCGATCAATATGGCTTTCAAAGCCACTGACCAACCAGCTAATCTAAGTTTATTCCCGTCAAAGCCTATCTTCAGAAACGCTATGGCCAGTTTCAATTGTCGCCGGTCCGACTGTTTGATGAACTGCAGCCCCTTGGGCTATACCGCGTCGCTTGGGACGCTCCGTCGCTATCATCAAAAAACGTTGAAAACTCCAATCTGAGCCCCCTTGGGGAAAAAGGGCAGGGATTAGCCACATTGGGGCTCACCGTTGCCGTACAACAACTGGAACATGTGGCTTAACAAACCGCTGTCGAACAGCAGATCCATATGAAATTACTTGGCCAATTATTAGAGCATGATTTGTTGGAACGCCCTGGGAAACGGGCCCTTAATCTTCAGTTTTTGAAATTTCCTATCTAAGCTCAAGCGCTTGGATGACTTTGACTTCGGTGTGCAACCCTTCATGGATCGCCGGTTTTTCGAGTAATTGGCTATGGGGCGGTTTCTAAAGGACGGGGGCAATCTGCTATTGTTAGGCTCCAAGGGGATTGGAAACCCATTTAAGCATTGCCTTAACCGGCTGCGTGCCTGAGTTGGGTCACCGATTTTTTTTACCGGCTATGGAGTTAGCGCACAACTTGGCCCTGGGTGATGACACGATTCGCCTCAAACTGGAAATGAATGCTCTGCAGCAACCCCAAGTGCTGATTCTTGATGAAGTGGGCTATCTCTCCTTTGATTCCGTGCAAACCTGTTTATTGTTTCAGGTGATCGCTCGACGCGATCATCGGCACAAGGCCTGATAATCACCAGTAATAAAGCTTTTAGGGAGTGGTGGCAAATTTTTGCTACTGATGCCAATATGGGGCTGTTAAAAACAAAAGTCCTACCTTATCAGGATGGAATAAGCCAGGTGGCGTTCCCTGCCTTTGAATCCGAAGCTACTTCGGCGGGGTAGGTTCGGCGCAGGCAGGTCACCAATTTTCCTTGCTCACGTACTGAAAGTACGCTCTGCGCGCTAACAATGGTTTCACCTTTCAGGATGAGCCAGGCTAATAGGTGGTCCCCTTCGGGATGCGCCAAGCCATTGGCGGCCTTTCCTTCGGCATGGCTCAGGACGAACCCTTCGAAAGGCTTAGGGCATGCTTTTTTGAACGGCCACGAGGCCTCTGATGTCCTACGTGCCTGTGGGCAAATATGCCCTTGGGAATTATTATTCAACACTCCCAATATGGCTTCAGCAGAGTTGGATCGGCATCTCCATCGTTCAACCATCATCAATATCTGTGGGTATAGTTATCGTTTACGCGAGAAACGTCAGGCTGGAAGATCGCTTCCGTAATTCTTGTTCAGTCTGGGTGTGAACTACATAGGTGAAGAGGCTCTGTTAGGTGGGTCAATTACAACTGAGGAAAAGTTGGCCAAAATTACAGGAGTGTTGACACTTATAAAATCAGATTAGGTTTTGTTTTTATTGTGGGCTACCGGAATAAGCTGAATGGGGACGATGGAGGGCATCATAAATTGATTCAAAAGTAGGTATGTTCACAGGAATATTTCCTCGTATAAGTTCATTTCTAACTGAGCTTAACGGACTTACCAAGCATACTGTTCCTCCATTTTCCTGAAAAAATTCCTGAGCAAATTGAAGTAAAGTTAGGCCTTTTGGATCCAAATGATACACTGGGGAAAGATTAATAATTACATTTCGTAGCCCTTGTCCTTGGATGTGTTCCAGGGTTTGAATAAATTGGTTTGTATCGGTTTCATCAAATCGTCCAAAACATTCCAAAATAGTAGCCCCATTCCTTTCTCGTTGCTCACAATACATATTAAATCCCGATCCTGTTAATGATGAATAAGGTCCTTAATTAATTTTCGGCAAAAATTTAAATTTATTAAATGCTAACAATAAAAGGAAGTAATTCCCCTTTTAATAACATGAATCTCAGGCGAAGCCGAACTTACGGTTAAACCTTCAAGGAGGAAAAAATTCGTGAAAACTGCCAAATCTCGTGCATTGTTCAAGGCAAGCCAATTGGCTATGCCTGGAGGTGTGAATAGCCCGGTCAGGGCGTTTCGTTCCGTGGGTGGAGATCCCTTATTTATTAAAAAAGCAAAAGGTGCGGTGTTAGAGGATGTCGATGGGAACTCGTTTCTTGATTATGTTCTCTCGTGGGGTCCCATGATTTTGGGACATGCACATCCAAGCGTGCTGAAAGCACTCATCACTGCTGCAAAGCAAGGAACTAGTTATGGGGCCCCTTGCCAGGGAGAAACGGAATTGGCCAAATTGATTATTCAATCTGTACCCTCAATAGAACAAGTCCGTCTCGTCAATTCCGGAACGGAAGCGGTGATGAGCGGCATTCGACTGGCAAGGGCCTATACCAAACGAGACTGTATCCTCAAGTTTGATGGTTGTTACCATGGCCATGCCGACCATTTGTTAGTAAAAGCCGGGTCGGGAGTTGCGACTTTGGGCCTTCCTGATACCCCAGGGGTCCCTAAAGGTTTTGCCCGTCACACCCTAACGGCTCCATACAATGATATCCAAGCAACAGAGAAACTCATTCACAAATTTGCCAAGGATTTAGCTGCCATTATCGTCGAGCCGGTGGCAGGAAATATGGGAGTGGTGCCACCAATTGATGAGTTTCTTCCATGGCTTCGCATGATTACAAAAAAGTATGAAATTCTTTTAATTTTCGATGAAGTAATTACCGGATTTAGAGTGCATTTTGGTGGGGCTCAGGCGAGGTATAAAGTTCTTCCGGATCTAACCTGCCTAGGGAAAATAATTGGGGGTGGATTGCCCATCGGGGCCTATGGGGGTCAAAAGGAAATTATGCAAATGATTGCGCCCGCAGGCCCTGTGTATCAGGCAGGTACCTTATCCGGTAATCCAGTGGCCGTAGCAGCCGGGTTGGAAACTTTACGCCAGCTTAAAAAACCAGGCGTCTATAAGAATTTAGAGCAAAAATCTCAACAGTTGGCGGACGGCTTAGGCGAAGCGGCAAAGAGAGCGGGTGTTCCTTACTATCAAGCGCGGGTAGGGGCAATGCTCGGGGGCTTCTTTACTAAGGGGCCTGTCACCGATTATGCCAGTGCAAAAAAGTCAGATATTGGGAAATATGCGAAATTTTTCCACGGTATGCTTGAGCATGGCGTCTATTTGGCCCCTTCTCAGTTTGAGGCGATGTTACTGTCAACGGCACATTCAAGTTCTCAGATTCGCCAGACAATTGAGGCATCGAAGAA
>JAOUNC010000389.1 GCA_029881175.1 Nitrospirota bacterium
CTATTACATCAAATCTGATCAAATTGATATTTTAGCGGCGATTCATGGAGCTCAACAGACTCCGTGGAGTTTGTAAACATCAAAAAAATACAAGGAATTTCTTAAGTATACACTTAAGGAAAGCCTTCATTCAGAGGAGTACCAGATGTTTGAATGGCTGACAAGTCCTGAAGCCTGGATCGCGTTAGGCACGTTAACCGCATTAGAAATCGTCCTGGGGATCGATAATATTATCTTCATCTCTATTCTGGTCGGACGTCTTCCCGAAAGCCAGCGGGCGTTTGCGAGAAGAATGGGGCTTGGCCTCGCCATGATCGCGCGCCTGGGATTGCTGTTTTCGATTTCCTGGGTCATGGGACTCACCGAACCGTTGGTAACGGTGTTCACCCATGCGATTTCAGGGCGCGACATCATTCTGGTCGGGGGCGGGCTGTTTCTGTTGGCGAAAGCCACGCATGAAATTCATAACAGCTTAGAAGGAATAGAAGAGAGCGGTTCTACGGTTGTGGCCGCTAGCCTGGGCATGGTCCTGCTCCAGATTGCGCTTCTGGATATTGTGTTTTCGCTGGATTCGGTTATCACAGCGGTCGGCCTGGTTGATCAGGTGTCCCTCATGGCCATTGCCATTATTCTGGCGGTGCTCGTGATGCTCATGGCGGCCAAAGCGATTGGAGATTTTGTGGATGAGCATCCGACAATCAAAATTCTTGCCCTCTCCTTTCTCATTCTCGTGGGTGTCACGCTCATGGTGGAGGGATTCGATGTGCATGTGCCGAAGGGCTACATCTATTTTTCGATGGCGTTTTCCGTCACGGTGGAAATGCTCAATATTCGCATGCGAAAACGAAGGGCGCCGCTCAAACTCTACAAGCCAATTTCTGAATAGGGGGCAGGTGTTTCAGGAAAGCTTTGTGCATCGCCAGCTTGGAATAAAATATTCGCCTGTGGCCCTTCTGTGGGTGATCAATCGAGGTGAGAAGCGGAACCGTGATTGCTAGAAGGTTGAGTTGTCAAAGTGCGCAAGCGCCACGGCAAACCGTAGAATCCCAAAACACACAATCTGCCTTCCCTTATTTCATCAACCAATAGTCTTCAAAAGCGTTTCTTCTCTCTTGGTCTTTCGACTTCTTTCAAAGAGAGATGCCTGCCAACTGCCAGCAGGCATGACGAAACAAAGCATCTTCAAACGGTCATCCCCGCATGCTGGAGCCTGCCCCTGCAGGTAGTTGGGCAGGGGACAGGGATCTATTCTTATCTTTCAACTTCCTCAAAGAGAGATGCCTACTCCTGCCAACAACCTGCAGGGGCAGGCTAAACTACCAGGCAAGACGAACGGAAAGACCTAATGCCATAAAGGTGAGGAGTCGCTTATGACGCAGGATTAGATTCATTGACAGGATGAAAGGAGGTTCCTAGAATGAAAGGCATGTTGGACATCGCCACTATTCTCTCACCAGAAGAATTATCCAAAATCTGGGCTGACCTCGCGCACAATGATCAGCTTCCTGATTGGTATGAACTCACCGAACATGGAGAACTGATCATGAGCCCCAAGCCCAGTAACCGACACCAGGTGATTTGTGCCGAAATTGCCTATCAACTGCGCGCACAACTGGGTGGAAAAGCGGTCCCCGACGCGGCTGTTCTCACCACATCAGCAGGTGTGCGGGTTCCTGATGTTGTCTGGATGCCTGAAGACAAATGGCACATTGTGACAATCGAAGAGGGATTAGTTCACGCCCCAGATTTCGTCGTCGAGGTGCTATCACCGGGAAATCGGCAGGTCGAAATCAACTACAAGGTTCAAGCCTATCTTGCTTCGGGTATTCAGGAAGTCCTCGTGGTTGGGCTCAACGGGTCTCTTGAGTTCTATCGCCAAGATGGGGTGCATGCGACCTCCTCATTCAACGTCAGGTTTTCACTTCCCCCGCACCTCTTTCAATAATCAGAGAATAGCAGCTTAGACCTTCCTGAGCTAGACCCCGAGAGGGTATCTCCAGGTAATTCAGATAGACCGAGGCTCTCTTTCTTTGAGCCCCATTTCTGTTTGTTTTTCCCAATCTATCTTACGTGGGCAAATTGAGGCCTGTGTTGAGAATGGATCCCTTTCAAGCGTTCAAGCCGATCTTCCTTCAATTCGCAAGGATTTCTCTCTGGCAACCTGGATGGCCACGGGCTGTTGGCCTTGGCGTTTTTGATAAATGTTCGTACATCATCCTTGGTGAGCCACGCGAAGGAGTCGGCATTCCCAAAAAGGTCAATATCGATGGGAATTTAATTCGAGTCTGACCCCCAATTGTATTTGCTTGAAAATAAAGCAATCTTTGGTGGTATTCCTTATTCTGAGGCAGATTTTTCTTTTTGGGCTTTCTCCAGGCCTTTGAGAAATTCACCCACCATTTTCCCTGCTTCTTCGGGTTCCATATTTTGGATCTTCTCCATGGCAGGTCCCATTTTTTCAAATTCTGTACTCATTCGGCGGGCCGCCATCTCGCTGCTGATATTGGAAATAATCAGAAGGACACCTAAGATGCCAAACACCATGGACGCCGTTTTTTCATTCAATTGGTGAACTTCTTTCGTTGCAATAAACATGAGGTACATACCCCAGGCCACCCCGACAATGGAGCCAATATACGGAACTAAGCCGATAAGAGCGACAATAGGATAAATGGCTGAGGCATAGGCCACGCACCGATAGGCGACTTCGAAGGGTTCCTGAGTGCCCATTAATTTCCAGATGACAAACATAACTGCTCCACCAATAAAGCTTCCGATCACGGCCATGATCGGCATGAAAATGAGGCTTCCGATCCCGACACCAAGGGCACTCATTGCTCCCAACCCCATGAAGCCGAAGGTGATGAGGATGATAGCTCCCACCGCCGCCATCACAATCATAAATATTATGGGCTCAACGAACCCTCCCGACTTGGGCATGTGGCGGTAGAAATCCCCAGGAGCGGTCAGCACGGTTCGAGCTTTTTCTAGAATGTCAGGTAACATGGGCGTACCCTCCAGATTGTGAAACGGGTATATCGGGATGGAAACATGATTTTCGTGACACACGGCTGACTTGCCAGCCCCGACAATGATCAACGATCTTCAACCCTATATTGTCTGTATTGTCTGTGCGGGATGGTACCCCAAAGGAAGACCCAAAAACCAGGAATATGCCAGAAATTGCTTCTCGCTGGGTGATTAGATGGAGACTAGCCTAAAGGAAAATGATGAGCACCATGCGGTGATTCATTGGGCTCAATTGACTCTGTGGAGTTCGTCACTCGTG
>JAOUNC010000029.1 GCA_029881175.1 Nitrospirota bacterium
TGAAGATTTTCCATTTTCCATGGTGCATTCTCCCGGCCAGTCCGTCACATTTCTTCCGTTAACCCTTGCCTAACTCTCGGCCGACCCATCCGGTTGAAAAACACGTCGTATAAATAAAGTCCTTGTTGAAAAAGTGTGAAATTTTTAGTCCCCCTTCACGTTCCATCACGACTGAAGCGCCAGCATCGTCCCGGTCCTTCCCGGTTTGTCCATTTGTCACATTTTCTTTACAGCCTCGCTGAATACCTGAAACCAGTTTGTCATGTTGGGTGTCCACAATGATACCTGATGATGGTTGGCCACCACCATGAGGGTTTATGGAATTCCTGTTCCCGCAACATGTTTTTTTAACAAAACTAACAACATGGAGGTTTCGTATGTCATCACGATTCGTTATGAATTTTGTCCTGGGCCTGGCCATGACGGGGATATCGTCCATGGCGTTTGCCGAGGCGCCTGCTGTGAAAGGGCCGTTTTCGTTTAATCCACTCACTGAGTCCACTTTACCGGGAAGCCAGCTGCCTTGTTCGCCCTTGAATCTTCCCGCCGGGTTTAGCCAGTCCATTCTGGTGCAAGAGAAAAATAATTGTCCAGATGCGCAGATGACCGTGAACGTGGTGGCCGGTGAAAATGATTTGACCGATATGAATGTGGTCAATGAAACCGGTGCCCAAGCCGGACGGTATCTCTACCGGACCCACGAAAATGGGGGAGGAAAGGCGGCAATTTCTGCGATTGATTTGCAGACCGGAAATACTGCCGTCTATACCGCGTCTGATTTTGGGATTGTCCCTGCCTGGAGCCGACTTGACGGAATCGATTGGACTCCCTGGGGGACGCTGCTGGCAGCCGAAGAGAATGGCGCTGCGGGTCGATTGTTTGAATGTGATGCCGACGGGTTGATTGTTCACTGTTTTGATAGACCAGCTGTTGGTCGTATGTCCCATGAGGGCATCGCGGCTGCCAAGAATGGAACCGTGTATGTGGGTGATGAACTCAATGGTGGGTCCATTTGCCGGTTTGTGCCTGCCCAATACGGTGATTTATCTGCGGGCATTCTGTATGCGTTGAATGTGCCAGGGTCTGTTACGGTCTGTGATGGAACTACCGGGGCCGGGAAGACCCCAACCGGGCCTGCCGAGTGGATCGCGTTGATCCCCGGTCAGAATGGCGTGGTAACAGATCCGGCAGTTAATGCCCGTGCAGCAGCGGATGAAGCCGGTGCCAGCGATTATTGCCGGCCGGAAGATGCCGAACTTATCGGCCCCAATTTGTATTTTGCCACCACAACCACCAAGAACGTGTTACAGATTCCCATTAACACTCCAACTCCTGTGGTGACGGAGTTTGCCGGGATCAACACGAATATGAATAATGAATCGGATGTGTCTAATTTTGGTTTGCATAGCCCCGACAATCTGGCTTCTGATTATGCCGGGAATTTGTACATCGTGGAAGATAACTCCGGTGAGAGCGATGTGTGGGTTGCGACGAAAGATCTTGATAATGATGGGTCGGCTGACAATGTGTCTCTCTTTTCGACCTTGAATACGGTTGGCGCCGAAGGCACAGGGATTTATTTTCCCCCAACGAAGCCGAAGACCATGTACATCAACGTGCAACATGCGGCTGATGGGAATGATATGACCATGGCCGTCACCAAAGATTAGGCAACACAAGTTACCTGATCTTTCCTCAGGTTCTGTGTTTTCGGGGTGTTTCCTCGTGACCGCTGCGGTTTGAAAAAGCTGCAGCGGTTTCTTTCCTTTACAGGGCTCTGTCCACCACCTTTCCAAAAGCTTATTCGTGCCTTTCGTAGGTTTACATGGTATCGGTGTGCCATCCGTTAAAACCTCTTTCCCAAGCAGTGAGGCAAGCATGCTTTGACCTGAAGAAATCCAGAATGGTTTGTTGTGCCATTGTCAGATTGAGTATACTTCTTTCCTCAATGAAATCCAGGGATGCCAGTATGAGGGAAGTCCAATGAATTATGGTTTAACCGACGATCAGCTTAAGAAATTATTGGAAGTGGCTGTTCAATCCGCGCATGCGGCGGCCACTCCCATTCAAGCGTATTTTGAGCAGCAGGATCTGGGAGTCAAAGAAAAACGGGATGGATCTCCAGTCACTCAAGCCGACCAAGAGGCCGAGGCCATGATCCGGTCTCATTTACTCTCACATTCCGTGATCGGCCCCCTTGATATTCTTGGGGAAGAAGAGGGACTTCAAGGGGAGGGCACACGCTGGCGTTGGATTGTTGACCCCATTGATGGGACGCGTTCCTTCATTCATGGAATTCCGCTTTTCGGAACCCTTATTGCGTTGCTCGATACCGAAACCAATTTCCCCCTTGTTGGGGTGATTCATCTCCCTATACTTGGCCTGACTTTCGCGGGAGCCAAAGGGCATGGAGCGACTTGTCAGGGAAAGGTCTTGCGCGTAGCTTCAGACGGGCCACTACAGAGCATGATTATCGCCGTTGGGGATATCGCTCAATTTATCAGTGCCAATCGACTCAATGACTATCATCGTTTGATTGCTTTATCTGAATATGTTCGAGGGTATACCGACTGTTTCGGCCACGGGTTGGTGTTAAACGGGTCTGTTGGCGCGATGTTGGATCCTGCCCTCAATCCTTGGGATATCATGGCCACCCAGGTTCTTATTGAAGAGGCTGGTGGGGCGATGCTCTTGCGTCCTTCTCAGGTAGTTGGGAAAGTTGATGCCTTGTTTGGCAGTCCAGGACTTGTCGAACACATTGCCAGAGATATCTCTTTCTAGTTCCTCCTTCCTTCTTTTCGCTGAAAAGTTCTTAGGCGAAGTTTTTCTTCTCGAATTATTCCGTAACTGACACTTTACTTGCTTGTAACATCAGCATAACTGAACCGAAACCTTAGCCGGCTAGACTGCCCTCTCACGAAGACATTCATTTAAGCTCAAGGGTTTTCGTTCAATCCGTTGCTGACTCTATGCGTGTGCTCAGGCTTGATCCAGAGACCCGATATTTGCATTTCAGGGATCAAGCCCTTCGACTGACAAAATGAGTATGCGATCTTAACCAAATTTTTGAGCGGCGATGGCGGTTTTGTTGCCCGGCAGGAACTGTTGGGACTCGTGTGGGGTCTGAAAATCTCTGTTGAGGCTCGAACAGTGGACTCCCATGTAGTGCGCCTGCGGAGAAAGTTGCTGCAATTGGCCGGGTCGGAAGGCCCGACCATTGAAACGGTCTGGGGTCTGGGGTATCGTGTCAAATGTTCTGGTGAATGTGCTTTCTTGTGATAAAAGTTGCCCTTTTGCAGAATGAATCAACAAGCCTAATGTCCGAGAGAAAATCAAATTGTGAGAATGTGAAACCAGACCACCAAGGAGTTCTCAATCGATGAAACGTCTTGCCGTGATTGATATTGGCACCAACTCCATTCATATGGTGTTAGCAGAAATCGGGAAAAATTTTTCGTATAAAATTGTGGATCGAATTAAGGAGATGGCCAGGTTGGGTGATGGGACGTTTACCTCCCATCGGCTTTCCCAAGAGGCCATTGATCGTGGGTTAGCCGTTCTGAAGCGGTTTTCTCTTTTAGCGAAAAATAAAGGGTTTGACATCATTCTTCCCGTGGCGACCAGTGCTGTCCGAGAATCCAAGAATGGGGGAGATTTTATCAAGCTGGTTCGAAAAGAAGTGGGGCTGAGGGTGCGAGTGATTACCGGAGAAGAAGAAGCTCGGCTCATTTATTTAGGTGTACGGCATAGTATGGATCTGTCCGATTCCCCCGCCATGATTGTAGATATCGGAGGGGGGTCTGTGGAGCTGATGGCCTGTACGTCGAAACGGCTCAAGTTTTTTCGAAGCTTGAAGCTGGGGGCGATACGGTTGAAGGACCAGTATCTGAAGGCCGATCCGCCTGACAAAAAAATGGTTCAACGCATGGAACAGGCTGTTTCTCAATCTCTCAAAAAATCCTTGATGCAGAAGAAATCTCTCTCGCTCGCATCGCTGGTGGCGACATCAGGTATGGCGGGCAATTTGACAGAAATCATTTACTTGGCTCGAACGGGCAGGGCGCTTTCGCAAATTGATATGGCGGTGATTACGCTGGCAGAGATCAAGGAAGTGGAGCAACTGCTGCGGATCAAAGACATGGAAGGCCGCTTGAAGATTCCGGGTCTGGACCCTCGGCGCGTGGATACCTTGTATCCAGGTGTGATGGTCCTACGGATGTTGATGGAATGTCTTGGTATGAAGCAGGTACGGATCAGTGATAAGGCGATTCGTGAAGGCGTGATCTATGATTTCATTCAACAGCATCACGAAGGGTTAAAGGCTGAGCAGGACATTCCCAATGTGCGTCGCCGACAAGTCCTGTTGCTGGCTCGTCGCTATCAATATTCAAAAGTGCATTCCCATCATACGGCCAAATTGGCCTTAAGCCTCTTTGATCAAACCCAACCGATTCATGGGATGGGCGAGACCGAGCGGGAATGGTTGGAGTATGCCGCACTGCTGCATGATATCGGGCATCATATTCAGGAGAGTGAACATCATAAGCATACCTATTATTTGATTACCCATGCTGATTTACCGGGCTTCTCGTTAGATGAAATTGGCATCCTGGCAAATGTGGCGCGCTATCATCGGCGAAGTTTGCCAAAAGTTGCCCACCGGGGATTCAAGCTGCTGAATGCCGAACAACGAAAAACGGTGTTAGGATTGAGCGCCATTCTTCGAATTGCCGATGGGCTGGATCGGAGTCATTTTTCTGTGGTGAAGGCTGTGAAGGTGGTGTTGGGAAAATCCATTCAGCTTGAAGCCATGTTTCGGTACGATCCAGAATTAGAGTTGTGGACCACTGAACGTAGGAAAAAGCTCTTTGAGAAAATCTACCATTGTTGTGTCGAATTGAGTGCGTCCGCTGTCACGACAAAAGATGCGGCGTAGGTCTTTGTGGCCAAGCTGAGAAATTGCTAGATATGGGTTGGAGGTTTATGGAATACTTCTTTTTCGTTCCCATGTTCTAGAGGGGAGAGAATATATGAATTTCGAGAAGTGCCCGCCTTCCCTTTGGCATGTCGTTGCCTCTCGGTGGCAGCTTGAACGACGCCAATATGTGAAGGTCAGCTGATCCCGACCTCTTCCTTGAGGGAAACTCCCGTCTTTCAAAATTTCAAGAGGATTACCATTCTTCCGTTGATCTTTCCGGTTTAAGGAGACAGTGTATGTGGAGTTTTTTGCCTCGAGAAACAGGGTTTTTTGATTTATTTGAACTGGCCTCGGAAAATGTAGTGGAGGCGGGGCAATGTCTCAAAAACTTAATGAACAATTTTGAGGAATCGGATAAGCAAATCCAACACATCAAGGATCTGGAGCATAAGGGGGATGGGCTGACCCATGACCTACTTTCCAAGTTGAACAAAACATTTATTACTCCCTTGGACCGTGAGGACATTCATGCTCTGGCCAGTTCATTAGACGATATCCTGGATGAAATCGATGCGGTGGCGATGTTGTTTAGGGTGTTTAAGATTGATCGTCCGACTCCTACCGCCTGCAAGCTTGCTGAAATTCTTCATGAAGCGGCAAGGGAGGTTGGGAAGGGGATTGGCCTGCTTCTGGAAAAAAACTGGGACATCAAAGATTGTACGATCCGGGTGAATAGTCTAGAAAATGAAGCTGATGCGGTGAGCCGCGAAGCCATCTCCAGGTTGTTTGAAGAAGAACCGGATGCCAAGATGGTGATGAAATGGAAAGAAATTTATGAAAATTTCGAGGTAGGGACCGATTGCTGTGAGGACGCAGTTAATGTCCTCGAGCGAATAGCCTTGAAGCATGGCTAAGAGATTCACGATTCAACGCGTTTGATAATTCTGCTTGACCTTCCATTGTTGCTATCCTTTGTAACCAACCGTGGCTGATTTTAGTATCTTATTATTTTTGGTCATTGGATTGGCCCTGTTGTTTGATTTTTCAAACGGCTGGCATGATAGTGCCAACGCTATTGCCACGGTTGTCTCAACACGCGTGCTCAGTCCCCTGACTGCCGTCTTTTTTGCTGGAGTTCTGAATGTCGCCGGGGCATTTATGTCGACTGCCGTCGCCAAAATGGTGGGCAAAGGGATCATTGATCCTAGTGCCGTCAATGATGTGGTGATTATATCTGCATTAGGAGGTGCCATTATTTGGAACTTCATTACCCTGAATATGGGTTTGCCTTCGAGTTCTTCGCATGCCTTGATTGGTGGGATGGTGGGCGCGGGTTTTATTCATGGCGGCCTGGATGTCTTGCAGGTGGCTGGGCTGGTGAAGGTCTTGAAAGCGATGGTGTTCTCGCCATTTTTTGGGTTTTTAATCTCGTTTGTGTTGATGGTTCTGTTGAGTTGGGTCTTTTTTCGGACCCAACGCGGAATGGCCATGGTTCTGTTCCGTCGTCTTCAATTGGTGTCTGCCGGGTTTATGGCTCTCAGTCATGGGGCGAATGACGCACAAAAAGCCATGGGGATTATTACCTTGGCCTTGTTGTCAGCTGGACATATTCCTTCGGCAGAAGTGCCGCAATGGGTTATCATTTCGTGTGCGCTTGCGATGGGCCTGGGAACGGTTCTTGGGGGTTGGAAAATAATAAGAACCTTGGGGATGGGAATCGCTAAGCTGGAACCCGTCCATGGGTTTGCGGCTGAAACGGGAGCAGCGGCAGTGCTGATGGCCACCGCTCATATTGGACTTCCCGTCAGTACGACCCATACCATTACATCTGCAGTCATGGGTGTGGGCGCGGTCAATCGTTTTTCAGCTGTTCGCTGGGGAGTCACTCGTCGAATTGCTTATGCCTGGATCTGTACACTTCCAGGAGCTGCGTTTTTGGCCATCATGTTATATGTCCTTTTGTCGGCCATTTTGTAGATCCTCTTTTTTCCCCCTCAATTTCCCCTGTTAGATCTCGCATGGTCCGCTGATCCATGAACCCCTCCAAAGAGGGGTAGTTTCACTTTCAGTTCTTCCATAGCCTGTCTGTTCACGAACTTGGCGGTCATGGGGTGGGTAAATCAGTAGGCTTCCCACTTCATGGATTCGTATCACCTAACAGAGGAGGAGTTTATGGAAGCCGTGAAATCATCGACGACGCTTCACCCAGCCACGACCGTTTTGCAAGAGGAAGGTTATCAGATGTATTTGGGCCAAAAGTGTCGGTTGACCGGTGTACTCAAAGTGCAGGGTATGGTGCGAATAGACGGATTTGTCGAAGGAGAAGTCTTTGGAAGTGATCTTATTCAGGTGGGGAAAGAAGGCACCATCGAAGCCACGGTTCACGCGAAACATATTGTGGCACAAGGGCCGCTGCGTGGCGATATTGTGGCACGAGAGAAGGTGGAATTGCTCGCCCCGGCCAAGGTTGAAGGCACCATTGATTCTCCCGTGTTTTTGCTGGAGGAGGGAGTCTTAGTCAATGGTATCTTGAAAATGGCTCCTGTGAGTCCTAGCCTTTAGTTTTCCTCAAAAACACCACTCGTTCGTATTCACATTTCTAACCCTTGCGCAGAGCACGAAGCTGCGCAGGGGGGATCCACCATTCCAGTATTCCTTGACCAATCGTGGCGTTCTTGTGAAAAGTAATAAAAGCACTACCGGCCTTTTTCAATGAAAGGCTTGGCGAATGTTTACCAAAGAGCATGAGTGCGGCCGCCTGTCCCAAGTGTGGTTCATGGCCGACACACATCACCACAGCCTCTGAAGGGAAGTTTTGTAAGATGGGGAACAGGAGCATGGGGGATTGGTCATAGACCAAGGCTGGGGTGATTTGAATGTCAGCTTGAATGGCTAACCAGCGCTTGGCAATTTCAGCGGTTTGCTGAGTCCGAGTCAAAGGGCTGCAGAGCAGGTGTGTGGGTGTTACGCCAATTCTCTTAAGTCCTTCGACGGCATGTTGGGTTTTGGTGACGCCTTCTTGGGTTAAGGGACGGGAAGATTCATCCCCGGACCAGTTGGCGGGCTCTTCCGCAATTCCATGTCTGAAGAGGAGGCAGTGCATAGTGATTCTGACAATGAGGAATCACTATAGCAGAATGAGGTCTAGGAAATCGTGTGTGGATGGAAAGCGAAAGGCTCCTTGTCTGCTGCAGTGGGATCAGCATTGCTTTGCGCTAAGACGCAGATTGGGGGTCGAGGTGCTGTTCTGCTTTCGTGGGGGACCATTGAACCGCGACGATGCGAATAATTCCAAGGATCAGGAGTATCCCGCCTAGCGTTATCCATTGGGACACCGGAGCCTCTGAAAACCATTTTGAAATGATTTCCGTGAGCATGACGACCAGAATCGTATCAACAATAAAGGTTACCTTCACGCGTCCTTCAGAAAAATAGGTCAAGGTGGTTTTAAAGACTTCGACAATAGCCAAAATGATCAGTGTGTCTACACTCAAATGGCGCAATGCCTGTTCAAGCGGGTGACTAAAGATGCTTTGCAGATTAAGAAAAATGCGAACAACGCCTCCAGTCAGTCCCAGCAGAATCGTGATAATGAGGAGACTGAGGACGGCTTTAATGCCTTTCATCCACATGTGAGTCAGATCGGCTGCGAGAGCCTGGGTAATCCAAGATGACGATTCTCGCAGCGATGGCTGGAAGACATTTAATGAAAGTCGAGAGTTCATAGTTTTCATATTATAACTCATCTCGTGAAACAGGGGATAAGAGATCACGGACCGACAACATCCCGAGGATTTGATCTTCTTTGCCGACGGCGAGATGGCGGATTCCAGAGGATTTCATCATGCCAGCCGCTTCAAAGATTGATTCGCTTTCATTGATGAAGACGATGGGACTGCTCATGATCTGTTTCACTTGCACAAACTCTGGTTGAAGGTGGAAGGCCACCACTTTTCGGACGATATCGCTTTCCGTGACAATGCCGATCACCTCGGAACCCTGCATCACCAACAAGCTGCCAATGTTCTTGATGCGCATGACCTGCGATGCGATAGAGACGGCTTGGCTTGATTCAATACAGGCCAACTCTCGAGTCATTAATTGTTCTACACGTACCATTTCTTTGCCTCCTTCTTTTATAGATATTGATTCTTGACCTGAATCATATCCGTAGCATATGACTAATCGGTCACAAGTTGATGTCATATTTGTTACATCTTTCAAAGAAAGCTGCTTCCAGAGAGCCTCTGCGGTACAATTTTTTGATGCGAATGATCGAAGGGATTTCTTGCCTGTTGTCAAAGGAGGATGTTGATGTTCATGAAACGAGGTGTCGTGGTTGGAGCGCTAGCGGGGTTGATGCTGTTTTGGGGAGCCTGTAGTACTCCTCAATTTCAAACCCTGAAGATTTTTGATAGTCCGAATCGGGTCGTCGCGTTACGTGCCATACCGGATGCCTATGGCGGAAAAGGCTATGATCATCCAGTGTCGTTGACGACCGAGGAGATGAGTCGTTTGTTGAAAGGCGTAAGGGTGGAACGTGGCTTACTGTCTTCGACTCAACATGCTGCGTTGAGTGAGACCGAGATTCGGCTCTTTGCCCCTCACTTTGTGAAGGCATTACAACAAGCGACCAGGGAGGAAATGGTGACATTTTTTGAGACGGCCGATTTGGGAGACGATCATCAACTCACGACGTCCGGTGGACTGTTTGTCGCGGGGGGAAATCTCCATGTGATTATGAGCAACTTTTCTGTAAAAACACGCATTTGGCAGGACAATGAACGCTATGAAGCGTCTTTCCGTGATCGTCCTCTCGATCAAATGGAGCCTCAACCAGGACGGTTAGTCTACGAACCTCGTGAATTTATGGTGGACTCTCCTGATGGGGAAATCGGAAGCCGATTCAAAGGCAAACCCTGGCAGGTGGCAATTCGGTATCAAGCGTTGTTGGGAAAATGATCGGAAAATTTTTCCCCTCCCTGCGTGAAACGGGTTTCCCAGGGGGCGAGAGTCTATTCGGCAACGGGACACTTTAAGGTGGGGGCAGGCTTAGCATGTGTCTATTCAGGCCGTGACTACTGCTGAAGTGATGATGAGGGCATTCTTCCCGTAGTTATCAAAGCCAAGTGTCTTGCTTTGTCTCTTGACCATTGCTTTGGGTTCAGATCCTTCGCGATGCTCAGGATGACAACCACCAACGTGGTAAGCTGAGACTTGAGCCATCCACACGAAATAGGAAAGCGCGTATTTTTAATCATTTCTGATTGTTGCTCTTCCAGCCATTCATCGTTTCCACAGGTATGACGGTGAAGGGGGTGACCTGTAGCGTTTTCATGCAACTGACTTCAAAAAAAAGCCCATCCGAGTGTGGAAACTCGGATGGGCTTTTGGGGGGACGAGAGGAGGAGTGCCTTTCGATCCCTTGGAAATTAGAACGAAACGTCCCATTGCAGGCGGATCCGTTGTTCATGTTGATTTTGACCAGCTGGTTGCGAAAGCGTCAGCCAGGAGCCGTCGAGTGTCAGCTTGTTTTTATGCCCCGCGAAAAACCAATTGAGAACGGTCGTGTATTCCTGCCGTCTATCATTTGGGGCTGAGATGTTGGGGTCGACGAATGCATAGCGGAAGGCCACTTCCAACGGTTTGGGAACGGTGGGAATGAGATAATGGGGGAAATACCCGATTTGTGCATAACTCCCCATCATGTTGGTCTTGTAGCCAGCCATGCCTTGGGAATAATTATTATCTTTGACCTCTTTCCAATGGTATTCATGTTGAATGGAGAGTCCCTGCCATTTAAAGGCGAATTCCTCCATCATGCCTTGTACCCGGTATTGTCCGGCGTTAGCGTTAGAATCTGACGTATAGGCCACGCCTGCCGAATTGTTTTCTGGCAATGTTCCGCATCCACTCGATGACCATCGGGTACATTTGCCAATAGTTGTATAGGCACCAAAGGCCACGCTTCCGGTGGGTTGCTGATGAAACTCCACGTCACTTTGCGACCATTTTAGATCACGTCCCAAAAAGTTCCATTGGTACCGTCCGAAATACATCATGTTGGCATCGTCATTGGCCTCGCCACGTCCTGATCCCGTAAACACGCCGGCATAATACCGGGAATCAAAAAATGTTCCAGGGGCCACATGGCCGTACAGCATGGCTCCAACCTGTCGATCGATGGTAAAGATTTCATTGACGATTGATCGTTCGACAAACTGCTGATTGCCGGAAGAATCTCTCCGTTCACGGTTATAGTCGACTTTCCATTGGCCCACTTGAAGGGAAAGAAATTTCCATTTTTCGAGGCTGATCCGCCAGTCAATCAATCTTGTACTTCCAGCCGATCCGCCGGAATCGGATGTAGATTGCAAGTCCAGCTCGAAATAATACTTAATCCAGGGTTGATACCCATGACCGCCGATTTTCAGACGAACCCGTCGAAGTTCAAGTGTACTCTGGCTGGAATTAAAATCTGAGCTAGATATAGGATCTCCGTTTGTGGGATTTGTAAAACGACCCTGGAACCGCCATTGCATTTGTGTGGCAAATTTTCCATCCGTGGTTGCAAATTCAAAGCCCTTCTTACCCCAACCGACGGTGACAGGAAATTTCGCCTCAAGTGCTTTTTGTTGTTCTTCCGCTTTTTTCTCTTCTGCCGCCTCAATGCGAACCCAATCTTCCATGGTGATAATTTCTTTTTCGCGCAACACATTTGAGAGAGTATCATCATAAAGGGGATCAACAGCCCAGACTTCAGAAAAGGCCAAACATAAAGCGAAAGTAATAAGCAGGCCTACGAGAGAACTTTTCATGAATACGGTCTCCTATTTTTGAATGAGAATGTAGGGGTTTCATGAGGCTTTACGAGTTTCATTGTTGTTGAAAGGAATACTAGGGGAGGTGTGTTACGACTGTGTTAAGAACAGGTCAAACTGCCGTAAACTTGCTAGCGATTGGCGGGAGAGTTGGAGGGCTGTTAGCCTCGCGATCCAGAAATATACGCGGCCGTCAATTCATGTTGAGGAGACTCAAAGATCTTTTGCGCAGACCCATGTTCAAGAAGCTGGCCGATTTCATTCACCGACCAGAACAGGGCGACGTGATCGGCAATGCGGCGGGCTTGGGCGAGATTGTGTGTGACGATCACTACGGTGTATTGACCGCGTAAACTCACAATCAGGTCTTCGACAATTCCGCTGGAGATGGGGTCTAAGGCGCTACAGGGTTCGTCGAGGAGAAGCACCTCCGGGCAGAGGACTAAGGCCCGTGCCAGACACAAGCGTTGTTGTTGCCCTCCGGAAAGCGCTTGGGCTGGATGGTTCAGCCGATTTTTGACTTCATGCCATAACCCGACTTGGCGTAAGGCGGTTTCGATGGTTGAGGCCCAGGCTCCTTGAGCCTGCAAGCCATGTTCTCGGAGTGGGATTTCAAAATTTCTTCTGATGGAGAAAGGAAAGACTGTGGGTTTTTGAAAGATCATGCCAATTGTGCGA
>JAOUNC010000390.1 GCA_029881175.1 Nitrospirota bacterium
TTCAAAGGAGGGTAGCTGCTTCAAAATTATAGTAGATAGGAAAAAATAGGGGAGCGTCATGGATGGTGCTCCAAACGATGAAGGCATTTCAGATCTATGAGGAAATGGCCTTTCTTGGCGTTTACTTCATATTCCTGATCATTTTGTCGGGCCGGCTTTCCACCCTCGTTGCATTTGAATATACATGAACGAAGCGGTCCAAGTGATGAGGAGGAAGCCGGTTAAGGCTTCCATACCCGTCAAGAATCGAACCGGTCCTTTGGGAATGAAGTCTCCAAACCCCAACGTCGTGTAGGTGACAAAAGAGTAGTATCCACAATCAGCCAGGGTATGGGTGAAGCCACCATCCAGGGAGCCGAATTGACCTGACTTGGTTAAATAACAATACCCTAAGCCAAATACCCAAATTTCGATCACGTGAGCTACCATGGCCCCGAAGATACAAACCAATAGGCTCAGGCGGAGGCGCCCAGGGGGAGACAACATGAAGGCGGATAACCAACGAAGGGCTTCAAAGTGGATCAGAACGGTCAGGGCAACTAAAAATATCGTGGCGAGGAGAGTAATCAACATCTTGGTTGGGAGAGTGTGTGGCGAGTGATTGATCCAGTGGCAGAAAATATGAGCCAAATGTTAGCAAATTCTTGGGAGTTGTTCTCCTGAAAGCAGATCAAGGATTCTATGGGTGCCATACCTGGTTTGAAGGGTGACGAGGGCCTGGGTTGGTGTTGATGGCGTCCCTCCAATTTCTCCGATGGCCACTGCTTCTTGTGAGACGGCATGTTGATGCAGAAGAGAAATGGCCCTGTCTACGTCCTCTGGGGGAAGAAACATCACGAACCGTCCTTCATTGGCCACATAGAGCGGATCTAGCCCGAGAATTTCACAGGCTCCACGGACTGGCTCACTTATTGGTATGCGCGATTCTTCAATTGTCATGGTAAATGGCCCTGCTGTTGCGAGTTCGTTGAGGGCACTGGCCAACCCACCACGCGTTAAATCACGAAGACAATGGATCGCAACATGGTGATTGAGTAAATCAGCAATGACGGTATGGAGCGGTGCTGAATCGCTGATCAGGTTCCCTGAAAACTCTAATCCCTCGCGCTGGCTTAACACGGCCATGCCATGTGCGCCCAAGTCCCCGCTGACAATGATCCGATCTCCAGGGGTCAGACGATGAGGACCGATATCGACTGATTCAGGAATCACACCAAGGCCAGTGGTATTAATGAAAATCTGATCGCCTTTCCCCCGATCTACAACTTTCGTGTCACCGCACACAATTTTAACTCCACAATCCTGTGCAGTTTTCGCCATAGACGAAACGACCTGTTTGAGGGTGGCAATCGATAATCCCTCTTCCAGAATAAATCCGGCACTCAAGTAACGTGGGCTCGCTCCCATCATGGCCAGATCATTGATCGTGCCATGCACCGCCAGGCTGCCAATGTCGCCCCCTGGGAAAAAGAGTGGTTGGACCACATAGGAATCGGTTGTCATAGCCAAGCGACCATCCTGGGCAGGCAGGACGGCACTATCTTGTAACGCGTTCAAATATGAATTGGAAAAAGCCTTCAGGAAAATTTCATGAATCAGTTGTTGCATCAGACGTCCACCGCCGCCATGGGCGAGGCGAATCGTTTCATCAGAGGCAAGAGGTAGGGGACATTGAGGTTGGAAGGAAGAGTTTTGAGACATGAATTAGAGCCCGGCAACCTTGGAAGGGCGATAACGAAAATAGGCAGCACAAGCCCCTTCACTCGACACCATTGGGGCACCAAGGGGATGGTCTGGTGTACACCGGGTCCCAAATGCTCCACAGTCTGAAGGTTTCATGAGGCCCTGAAGAATTTGACCGCTTTGACATTCGGATGAAGGAGAAGTCTTGGCAGCAGTCAGGTGAATGCGATCGTGAAATTGTTGGAGAGCATCAAATTTGGCAAAAGCCGGTCGAAGTTGCAGTCCACTATTAGGGATATTCCCAATTCCTCGCCAGTGGCGGGAAGAGGGCTCAAACACCTCATCAATAATTTTTTGCGCTTCCAAGTTTCCCGAGCGGTGCACCGATCGGGCGTATTGGTTTTCGACGACAGAACGCCCTTCCTCCAATTGATGGACGACCATCTTCACACCTTCCAGAATATCTACCGGTTCAAATCCAGTCACCACAATGGGTACCTGGTATTTTTGACTGATGGGTTCATACATGTCATAGCCCATGATCGTGCACACATGTCCTGCGGCAAGAAATCCTTGTATGCGATTTTCAGGGGAAGAGAGAAGAGCTTCCATCGCTGGAGGGACGAGCACATGGGCCACAAGGACGAAAAAATTTTTCAACTGCAGCCGTTGCGCCTGAAGAATGGCCATGGCCTGAGCCGGAGCCGTGGTTTCAAATCCAACTGCAAATATGACAACTTGGCGTGAGGGATTGGCTTGGGCGAGGGCGACGGCATCGAGAGGCGAATAAATGATGCGCACATCTCCTCCTTGGGCTTTGACCCGCAGTAAATCCTCATGGGTTCCTGGAACGCGGAGCATGTCGCCAAAGGAACAAAAAATGACGTCTGGGATCTTGGCGAGTTCGCAAGCCGCATCAATCAATTCAATGGGCGTGACACAGACCGGACAGCCCGGGCCATGAATCAGGCTGATCTCAGGTGGTAGCAGACGATCCAGCCCATACTTGACGATGGAATGGGTTTGTCCGCCGCAGACTTCCATAATGGTCCAGGGATGACGAATGATCTGGTGGATAGCAGCAGATAGTTTCTGTACGGCGTTGGAGTCTCGAAATTCATCGAGGTACTTCATGATGGTGGAAGCCCTGTGTCGTTGGCTTGGTCCATCTCCTCTAGGAGGGCCAAGGACTCTTTAGCAGCCTGTTCATTGACCTTGCTGATGGCAAACCCCACATGCACAATCACATAATCCCCAACTCCCGCTTCGGGAACCAGCGCCAGGCAGACTTCTTTCGATATCCCGCCAAACGAGACGATGCCGGTCCGGACATCGTCTTCCTGAACACGTTCAATTTTTCCTGGGATCGCTAAACACATAAAAAGGGCCTCATGGGTTTCATGGATGATGTCACATTGAGCAGGGTTGGGGAAAGGCAAGCGAGCGATCCTGAGAAATCTGAGGTGGGGTAAAACAACGTCAAGAGTACATGGAAAGCAAAATTTCATGTGCCTTAAAAAAAGATTTGGTTAACAGAGGTTAGTTATCAAGATTTAGCATGGCCGATTAGATTTATTTTTAGGATCGTAA
>JAOUNC010000030.1 GCA_029881175.1 Nitrospirota bacterium
CTCCTATGACGTCGATATGGGCCAGTTGGCTAGCCAGCTCAAATTCTTTTAGCGCCTGATCGGAGGCAATGCCAAACTTGCTTTTTTTTAATCCAGTCGAAATGTAGGGATGGGTCTGCGGATCGATATCGGGATTGATACGCAAGGCCACGCGTGCGCGCACATTCATAGTCCGAGCGACCTCATCGATTTGGAGGAGCTCACCAGGTGATTCGACATTGAACATGAGAATGTTGGACTCAAGTGCATAGCGAATTTCCTTTGGCGACTTGCCAACTCCGGCAAAGACAATCTTGTCGGACGGGACTCCTGCTTTCAACGCACGGAATAACTCCCCTCCAGATACAATATCGGCCCCACTGCCTTCCTTCGCTAAGAGTTTTAAAACCGCAATATTGGAATTGGCCTTCATCGCATACGCGATGAGGTGAGGGGTGTCATGAAACGCATCATCAAATGCGTGGAAATGGCGAATTAAGGTGCGATGGCTATAGATATAACAAGGTGTTCCCACCTGTTCGACAATGTGTTGAATGGCCACTTCTTCACAGAAGAGCTCATCTCCCTTGTAGTGGAAATCATGCATGGCCTGGCACCTCATGGTACGGATTGTTGCGTGAGAACGGATCAACTAACAGGATCTTGGGTCGTGTCCCGCAGAGAGGTTGGATGATATTCATTCGTATGATCCTCCACAAATAAGGCAAAACAAATGTAGAGCGGGAAATTGTACCTTGAGAGCTGCTCCTTGAACAAATCGTTGAGGTCGAATGAGCTGAATCATCGAGTTCCTATGGGATATAAGGCAGGAAGTTCAATGGCTTCTTCCTCAATCGCGGCGCCAGGGTCTTCCGACGCTACATTATTCTCTGTGGCCGTCGCTCGTTGTTGTTTACTGATTTTCGCTTCGATACCGACATCTTCTGGAGGAATAGGAGGTCCAACCGCTCCACATCCCACTGGGAAGATTAATAGCACTAAGAAGCAAAGCGTCATTCTGAAACGGGATGATTTCAGATGCCAGGCATTCATGGTGTTCGCTTTTTCGTGGTAGAGGCTTTTGGCTCTGAACGTAGCACTTTCTTCCACGTATTGATTTGTGAAGTCACTTGAGTCGCGGCTGTCCCCCCAACGATATTTTTCTGGTTAATGGCGGCTTCTGGGGTTAAGACTCGAAAGGCTTTTTTGTCAAACGATGGAGAGGCCTTGAGCAATTCCTGCTCAGTGAGTTGGAGTAGGTCTTTGCCTTTGGCTAGGCATTCCCTGACTAAATTTCCAACAATATGGTGCGATTCTCGAAAGGGGACCCCTTGATGCACCAGATAATCTGCTAACTCCGTTGCGAGGAGGAATCCTTCGGAAACGGCTTTTTGCATGTGTTCCGGTCGTACGGTGAGTTGAGCCAGGAGTTCCGCATAAATTTTGACGGATGTGGTAACGGTATCGATCGTGTCAAATAGCGGTTCTTTGTCTTCTTGAAGATCACGATTATAACTGAGTGGTAATCCTTTGATCGTCGTCAAGAGGCTGAACAAATGCCCATAGACTCTGCCGGTTTTACCCCGAATAAGCTCAGGAATGTCAGGGTTTTTTTTCTGAGGCATCATGCTGCTGCCTGTACAAAATCCATCGGGAAGATCAACGAATTGAAATTCTTGTGAGGACCACAAGATCAGTTCTTCGCTGAGACGGGAAAGGTGCATCATCAGAATGGCGCATCCACTCAGAACTTCTACCACATAATCTCGGTCTGACACGGCATCCAAACTGTTTTGAGTGACCTGGGGGAAATTCAACAACGAAGCCGTATAGTGGCGATCAATGGGGTAATTGGTTCCGGCAAGCGCACCGGAGCCAAGTGGCATGACATTGATTCGTACCAGCGCATCGCGCAATCGCCCTTTGTCTCGCTCCACCATTTCCACATAGGCAAGGGCGTGATGCGAAAACAGAACAGGTTGAGCTCGTTGCAAGTGGGTGTACCCCGGCATCATCACGCCTTTGTATCGTTCGGCAAGGGCCACCAGTGATTCTTGAAGGCGCTTGAGGTCTTCTTGCAGATGTTGAAGGGCATCTCTGAGGTAGAGTCGAAGATCAAGAGTAATTTGGTCATTCCGGCTTCGCCCCGTGTGGAGCTTTCCACCAAGTGGGCCAATGAGCTGCGTGAGGCTCCGCTCAATGCTCATATGCACATCTTCGTCTTCTACTTTCCAGGTATGCTGACCTGCCCGAATAGCTTCTCGAACTTGGTGAAGCCCCTTGATAATCGCTTGGCTTTCGCGTGCGGAGAGTACCTTTGCGCGCTGCAAAGTTTTGCAATGCGCCAAGCTGCCTTCAATGTCGTATTCATAGAGACGACAATCAAATCCGATGGAGGCGGTGAAGGATTCGACCAATGCGTCCGTCTGGCCTTGAAACCGCCCGCCCCAAAGCTTGGTTTTGCCTGATTCTTTGGTGGGCTTTAATTGAGAGCGAGGTTGAGCCTTGCTTGGTGGTTTTGGTCGAGCAGTTTTCATTCAAGAGCCATGGGTTAGAGGAAGAATGGTAGATTTACCATTTGGTTTTTGCACGGTTGTTCGAGTGGCTAAGTGTAAGGCATTCAACCGAAAGCCACCAGCATTTTATTGGTTGTATCCTGATCCTTCCTCAAAGGTCGCGAAATGCTGCTGAAACAGTGATT
Source organism: Nitrospirota bacterium (assembly GCA_029881175.1). GTDB lineage: Bacteria > Nitrospirota > Nitrospiria > Nitrospirales > UBA8639 > Nitrospira_E. The sequence continues at coordinate 2,681 of JAOUNC010000030.1, forward strand.
GATCAGATTTCCGGCTGGGGATTCTGCAATTGCCCTTTTGTAGCGTTGGAGGCGAATAGTTCCCGTAACGTCTTGTTGTGCTCGTTCAAATACGTTCTGCATCATGAGATGACCAGAAGCCATCATAGACCTGTTCGGCATGACGGGGCATGAGACTTTTACGGAGGTAAACCATTTCTCGGCCCAGCGTCAATGATAATGCACGATGAGCAATATGAAGAATTGTGGCACCCGGTGTGTTGTCTACCCCCAGAGACTTGAACCCCACAAATCGATCCTCACCCAAATCCACTCGCCCGTTCTCGTGTTTCTCGCCCAGTATATCGAGCTGAATGTGATGGCATCGCATATTTTTTCCGCTTTGAGTCAGGGCAAAATGACCGACGTATCCAGTCCTCCAGAATAGGCCAATGCAACCTTGGGCCTGGATGATCGGGAAGGGCGGGATTTTTTGGTGGCCGAACGATTTGAATTTGGGAGGTGTCGCATGACTCCTACTTTCCTAACCATTCAAGTAAGATGGCTTTTTGTATGTGGAGCCGATTTTCAGCTTGGTCTAAGACGACGGACTGGGGTCCTTCTAGGACCTCTGTGGTGATCTCTTCCCCGCGATGGGCAGGCAGACAATGAAGGACGACAGCCCGTGGTTTAGCTTGTTTCATTAACTGACTATTGACTTGATAGTGCGCTAACGCTGCCATACGTTGCTGATGTTCGTCTTCCTGTCCCATGCTGATCCATACATCCGTATATATGGCGTCCGCATCCTTTGCGGCTACCATTGGATCATGGGTGATTTCAATGATGGCCCCAGTTTTCTCCCCTTCGACTTTTGCTCGCATGACAATGTCCGGATCAGGTTCATAGCCAGGCGGGCATCCAACCGATACATGCATTCCGACTTTAGCGCCGACTTCAAGAAGTGAATGTGTAATATTGTTCCCATCGCCAATGTAGGCTAATTTTAATCCTTTTGCCTTGCCCTTTTTTTCCACAATCGTGAGAAGATCCGCTAAAGCTTGGCAGGGATGGCAATGGTCGGTCAGGCCGTTAATGACCGGAATCGAAGTGTTCTGCGCCCATTCTTCCAAAGCCGATTGGCTAAAGGTTCGGATAACCAAACCATCCAGGTATCGAGAGAGGACTTTGGCAGTGTCGGCCAAACTTTCACCACGGCTAAGTTGAATTTTTTCTGAGGCTAAAAAGAGGGCCTGACCTCCCAATTGATTCATGCCAGCTTCAAAGGATACACGTGTACGGGTCGAGGGTTTTTCAAAAATCAGTCCAAGTGTCTTGCCTTTTAGAGGAAAAGTCGATTTGCCCTTACGATGTGCGGCCTTCAATTTTTTAGCTAATGCGATCAAGTCGAGAAGTTTTTTTCGGGGAATATCTTCAACCGTCAATAAATCTTTAGAGAGCTGCTCTGCCTTGCCACGTGAGGCAGAGCCAGGTCGACTACGTTGAGATTGCCTGGTGGATGCCATCTACTTATGCCCGCTTGGAAAATACGTCAGAGAGGACAGTTAATAGGCGATCAATCTGGCTGTGGCTGATGATAAAGGGAGGCACGAATCGGAGAACATGGCCCATTGTGCAATTGATGAGCACTCGTCGCTCAAGGCATTCCATGACGAGAGGTTTCCCATCAATCGATAAGTCCAATCCTTGCAGCAGGCCCATGCCTCGAGCTTCCCGAATACAAGAAAACCGTTCAGAAAGAATGCCGAATCCCTTTGCCAGGTAATGGCCGGCTGTGCGCCCTTGTTCAAGTTTTCCGCCCTCAAGGAGCAGGTCAAGTACTTTCAATGCAGCAGCACAGGCGAGAGGGTTTCCACCAAATGTGGAGGCATGGGTTCCAGGCTCAAAAGCCGCTGCTACAGCGTCTGAAGCTAGGCAGGCTCCAATTGGAATACCTCCTCCGAGTCCTTTGGCCAGAGTCATGATGTCCGGCTGCATGTTAAATTGTTCATAGGCAAAGAGGGTGCCGGTGCGTCCCATGCCTGTTTGGACCTCGTCAAAAATTAGAAGGATTTGCCGTTCAGTGCATAGCTTTCGAAGGTTCTTCAAGTAGTCAATATCAGGAACGACTACGCCGCCTTCAGCCTGAATAGGTTCGAGCATGATGGCCGCAGTTTGTGGCGTTAGGCTGGCCTCCAATGCTTCTAGGTCATTAAATGGAACGTATCGAAATCCTGGCACCATGGGGCCAAACCCCTTTTGCAAGGCTGGTTGACCGGTGGCTGTGAGACTGGCCAAAGTTCGTCCATGGAAGGAGTTCAGCATGGTCAGAATTTCGGTTCGTTCCGGGTTGAAGGTCTTTATGGAGTATCGTCTAGCCAATTTAATCGCGGCTTCATTGGCTTCTGTCCCGCTATTACAGAAAAATACCTTATCAGCAAATGAATGCGTGATGAGACGTTCAGCTAAGCGAGTTTGCGGTTCGGTGTAGAACAAATTTGAGGTATGAATGAGTTGTCGAGCTTGACGAGTAATGGCTTCGACAATATCTGGATGTGCATGGCCGAGAATATTCACGGCAATCCCCGCTACACAATCCAGGTACTCCCGGCCTTCTGCATCGTAGACGAGGCATCCTTGGCCTCGCTCCAAGGTCAGTGGGAGGCGGGAATAGGTATTCATCAAATACCGTGACGCGTTTTCTTGTAGTTCTGTAGCAATCATAGGCATAGGCTAAAAACCAGCATGAATGCTGGCGAATCTATCATACGACTTCTTCTGTCCGCAATTAGAATCTGGCAGGAAACCCCAAAAAGCTAGAAGCTCGATCTCAAAAGGAAGAGGAAGGAGATGCCTTTGCGGTGTGAGCGCGGTGTGAACCCGGGAAGATTGGTGTCAGTCGCTAGCTCTGGCTGGCTGATTGTCGACGAAGATCGTAGGCTAGGCCAATTTTGCTCAACGTCCAAATGAGCCATTTTGAGGGGTCGAAATCATACCATCGGATGCCATTGCGGTAATCGCTTTGGTACATATGATGGTAGTTGTGGTAGCCCTCCCCAAACGTAAGTAGGGAAATCCACCAACTGTCTCGGCTGGAATTGGAGGTGCCGTGAGGTTGATCACCCCAAATGTGGCAGATGGAATTAATGAAAAATGTGGAGTTTAAGACAAAGAAGGTGCGCGCTAAACCCGCTAAGAGAAAACAACCGATGCCACCGATCCAGCCGTTATACAAGAGTCCTACGAAGAAAGGGAGAAACAAACCAGTTAAAACAATCGGAAGATAATATCTGTTTTGCCACACAACCAATGGATCTTGTAGAAGGCGAGCTTGGTACTTGGGATCTCTGTATGGGTCTTTCCAGAAGATCCATCCACAATGACTATGCCAAAATCCGAGGGTGGCATTATAGGGATCTTCTGCCTTGTCACATCGTGAATGATGCCTGAGGTGATCCCCACACCACCGTAACGCGGAATTTTCTAGAGCCATGCCGCCAGCAATTAAAAATGCCATTTTAACCCAATCAGGGCATTTAAAGCTCCTATGGGTGAGCAAGCGATGATACCCTACCGTAATGCCAAGCCCGGTGATCAAGTAGAGTGACACAAACATCGTCCAATCAACCCAGCTGAAATCATAGAAATAAGCATATACTGGCAGGCCGACGACGGTGGCCAATAGGATTAAGCTAAAAAGAAACATGGTGGGATAATCTCGTTGAGGTATTCCTGCTTTAGAGGGGTCTAGTGTTCTTGACATGGCGGCAATGTCCTTATATCTCTCTCACCTATAGGACCTACCAGAGGAAGATCCATAGGTGGGGGATCAGTTAATCTAAAAAAACATTTAAAATGGTGATTCTTCTACAGGAAAGTTGGTTGCTGGCATTAAGGCTTTAGCCTCAAAATTACTTATGTAATAGAGCTGGATAAGAATACAACCTAACACGATAATTGTAAAGAGGAGGTCGATGAATGAAATAAAGGAATCCTCCTCTTCCTCAGACTATAGAATACCAGACTTTTTTGAAAAAGCCAGTCGTTCATTGGGGGATCGGCACGCTCCCTAACCTATTTCTTGTATGCGAATGTAGGGAGCGTGTCTCTTTAAGGGTAGCGCGGATTAATACTTGTAGGTGTCTTCTTTGAAGGGGCCATCTATGGATACGTGAATATAATCAGCTTGGGTTTGGGTCAGCTTAGTTAAAACTCCACCAAATCCACGGACCATATGGGCTGCCACTTCTTCATCCAAAATCTTGGGAAGAACTTGAACGGTCGGAGTTTCGCGCTCCACATGATCAGCATACTTTCGTTCATACAGGTAAATTTGGGCCAAAACCTGATTGGAAAACGAGCCATCCATAATGCGGGAAGGGTGCCCCGTGGCATTGCCAAGATTTACCAGCCGTCCCTCGGATAATAAAATTAAATGATCTTTGGTGGCCTTATTCCGGTATATTGTGTGAACTTGGGGTTTCACTTCCTCCCACTCCCAGTTTTTCCGCATGTACTGCGTGTCAATTTCATTGTCGAAGTGTCCAATATTGCAAACGACGGCGCCGCATTTTAACGCCCGTAACATGGCAGAATCGCAAACATTCAGGTTGCCAGTTGTAGTGACGAGCAAATCGGTTTGACTCAACAGTAATTGGTTCGTGTCTTCGAGCTTGCCGGTATTAATTCCGTCTTTGTAGGGTGAAACGACTTCAAATCCATCCATGCAGGCCTGCATGGCACAAATTGGATCAATTTCGGAAATTTTAACAATCATACCTTCTTGGCGGAGGGATTGGGCCGATCCTTTCCCCACATCACCGTAGCCAATGACCAAGGCTTTTTTCCCGGCCAGCAAATGATCTGTTCCACGCTTAATGGCATCATTCAAGCTGTGGCGGCATCCATATTTATTGTCGTTTTTAGACTTGGTGACCGAGTCATTTACGTTAATGGCCGGAACTTTCAAGGTGCCATTTTTCAGCATTTCCTGTAATCGGTGAACGCCTGTCGTTGTTTCTTCGGTAATGCCGTGAATATGATCCAACATGGCTGGATACTTATCATGAAGCATCATGGTCAGGTCACCTCCATCATCCAAGACCATGTTGGCATCCCAGGGCTTACCATTTTTTAAAATGGTCTGTTCAAGGCACCATTCATATTCTTCAGCGGTCTCCCCCTTCCAAGCAAAGACGGGAATCCCTTTGGCGGCAATGGCCGCAGCCGCGTGATCCTGTGTTGAAAAGATATTACAGGAAGACCAGCGCACTTCGGCGCCCAATTCAATTAGGGTTTCAATTAATACGCCGGTTTGAATAGTCATATGAATACAGCCCAAAATTTTGGCGCCCTTCAGCGGTTGTGAACTACGAAATTTATCTCGGAGAGCCATCAACGCAGGCATTTCTGTTTCGGCAATTTGCAGTTCTTTACGCCCCCAGGCCGCTAAATTGATATCCGCAACTTTATAATCTTGCGTAGTGGCTTCCAATGTGCTTGCAGTGCTCATAATGTTCGCTCCCCTTGTTTGTCTATATAACTAATACATTCGCAAAATACACTGATAGATTAGGGGGAAGCAGCCTGTCTTCACCCCCTGTTGTTTTCGAAACTGTTCGTTGAAAAATTATAACCCGGCTTCCCGTCGGAGCACGGCAGCTTTATCCGTCTTTTCCCAAGTAAAACCTGGTTCGTTTCGGCCAAAATGCCCATAAGCTGCTGTTTGCTTGTAGATGGGTCGACGTAATTTGAGGTGATCGATTATACCTTTTGGCGTCAAAGGGAAATGCTTGCGCACTAATTTTTCAATGCGCTCCACGTTGGTTTTCTCAGTTCCTTTCGGGTCAACCAAGACCGAAACGGGCTCGGCAACCCCAATAGCATAGGCTAATTGCACTTCGCATTTTTCAGCCAACTGAGCAGCAATAATATTTTTGGCAATGTATCGAGCCATATAGGAAGCCGATCGATCAACTTTGCTAGGGTCTTTTCCCGAAAAGGCCCCTCCACCATGGCTGCCGACGCCGCCATAGGTATCAACAATGATTTTTCGACCGGTTAAGCCCGTGTCACCCATTGGTCCTCCTGTCACAAATCGTCCAGTTGGGTTGATATGGAAAGTGACGGCTTTGGGATTAAAGAGTTTCTTGGGCATGACGGGAATAATGACCTTTTCCATGATATCTTTTTGGATTTTCTGGGATGTCACCGTATCACTATGTTGGCTGGAGACCACGATGGTATCGATTCGAATGGGCTTGCCATTTTTGTATTCAATCGTAACTTGGGCCTTCCCGTCTGGACGAACCCAAGGCAAAATGTTCTTTTTGCGCACTTCAGCTAATCGTCGTGTCAGTCGGTGGGCGAGGACAATCGTCATCGGCATGAGCTCTGCTGTTTCATTGGACGCATAGCCAAACATCAGACCTTGGTCTCCCGCTCCTCCAGTATCCACACCCATGGCGATATCGCCAGATTGCGAGTCAATGGAAGTGAGCACGGAGCAGGTACGATGGTCGAAGCCCCACGTCGCATCTGAATATCCAACGCCCTTGATCGTTTCTCGAATAATATCAGGAATTTCAACATAGGCTTTGGTGGAAATTTCTCCAGCAACAAAGGCCAGTCCAGTGGTAATCAGCGTTTCACATGCTACTCGACAGTTCTTGTCTTTGGCCATGATCGCATCCAGGATGCTATCTGAAATTTGGTCGGCAATTTTATCTGGATGTCCTTCTGTTACCGATTCCGATGTAAACAGATAACTGGTTTGTCTCATTGAATCCCCCTACCAATTGATTGAGCCTCATGCCCCTCTCGGGCCATGACCTTTAGTGAATAATGCAAAAACTCCCATCATATGATAACGATGGGTTTGTGCGCAATTTATAACCAAAACATGTTATGGAATGACTGATTGTCCTGAGAAGTTGGAGAGACGGTGGATCTCTCAGAAACAAATTAGAAAAACTTTAGTGGGCCAAAGTAAAGAACCCCCCAGCAAGCTGGGGCGTATCCAGAAGCAATTTTTTATGAATGCAATAGTTGGAGTGTGAGGGTGTAATTTTCATGGAAAGCTTTCTCAATATTATTCCCAAAGTAGGATAGCCTATATGATTTCGACGTTACGCTGCAAATTAAGACTAAATACCTATTCTGTAAATAGATCATTTCAACTAGGTATTTTAACCAGTTCCATGCTGTGTATCATGAAAAAATCGCGAACGAAAACAGTTGAAAAATAAATAATTTTACTCTTAGATCTTGGAATATTTGGCTGATGTCTTTAGCTTGCATAAGAGAAATTCGAGGTGGTATCATTCCCTCTTGCTTTACTAAGAAATATTATGCAAATGGGCGAATTCTAGGGCGGGCAAGGCTAGTGGCTGGCTATCGTTTTTTCGTGGGAATTCCGTTAAGGAGGCTTGTGAATGTATAAGACTATATATGTCCCAGTTGATAATTCAGACCATTCAAATATGGCCGTTGAACTGGGTGTGCAGTTTGCCAAGGTGTTCGGGTCGAAAATGGTGGGGAGCCATGTGTATGCGGCCAAAATGCATGATAAGCGGTTTAAGCAAATGGAAGCTGGGCTTCCTGAAGAATATCATGACGAGAAGGAGTTGGATCGACAACGGCAAATCCATGATTCGCTTATTACTCGAGGACTCCAAATCATTACCGATTCATACTTGGACTATGTTGATGAGAAATGCACTGAAGCCAATATTCCTCTTGAGCGGCGGTCTCTGGAGGGTCGAAATTGGAAAGCTCTTGCAGAAGATATCACTAAAAATGGTTATGATTTGACGATTATGGGAGCTTTGGGTGTGGGTGCAGTTAAGGACTCTCTTATTGGTAGTAATACGGAGCGTGTTATTCGACGTGTACGTAATTCTGATATGTTCATTGTTAAAGATACCAAGCCCATGAACGGTGGCAAAATTGTCGTGGCAGTTGATGGTAGTCATTATTCTTTTGGGGGGCTCAAAACGGCTTTAGCCCTTGGGAAGGCCTTTAATAAGCCGGTCGAAGCGATTTCTGCTTTTGACCCCTATTTCCATTATGCCGCGTTTCATAGCATTTCCGGTGTTCTAAATGAAGAGGCAGGAAAGGTTTTCAGATTTAAAGAACAAGAAAAGTTGCATGAAGAAGTGATTGATAGTGGGCTGGCAAAAATCTATCAATCGCACTTGGATGTTTCTCGTGATGTTGCACAGGACGAAGGGGCTGACATTAAAACCACCCTGCTGGATGGCAAGGCTTTTGAGAAGGTCATACAATATGTTCGAAAAGAGCAACCGTGGCTTCTTATTGTTGGCCGCATTGGTGTCCATAGTGATGACGATATGGACATCGGCAGCAATACGGAAAATCTCTTGCGTTCCGCACCCTGTAACGTTTTGATCTCAAACAGAAAATTTGTGCCTCCTATAGATACTCAGGCGGAATACACGATTGCCTGGACGGAAGAAGCCTTGCGTCGGATGGAGAAAATCCCCGTTTTTGCTCGAGGTGTCGCGAAAACAGCTATTCATCGCTATGCCATTGAAAAGGGGCATACCATTATTAGCAACTCCGTCATTGATGATGCAGTGGGCGATATCCTCCCAAAGGGGGCCATGGATGCGATGAAAAATCTTGGTGGGACTTTGGATGCTGCAGGTGTTGATCGGAATGCTATGCAAGCTGACAATCAAGTAGCGCAAGACTTAATGGGATCGACCATGAGCGGTATGATGTCTCAAGTGGTAGAAGAAAAACCCGCTGCTGCCAATCCATTGAGTGCTGGAAATCAAAACTATTTGGATCGGATGTCTCGTGATTATTATGTGTGTGGCGGGTGCGGGTATATTGGAAAAGGCACTCATCCTGTCCTCTGTCCAGTTTGTGGACTGGATGGGGCACAATTTAAACAAGTGGATAAATCAATTTTTGAAGCAGCAGCTCAAGCCGAGGGTGGCCTGGAAACTGAAGTGGCATACGACGATATCCCTATGCAATGGACCAAAGATTCACGAGAAGCTATTCGTGCGGTTCCTGCGGGATTTCAGCGGCGGCGTGCGAAAGCAAAAATTGAAAAGACCGCTAGAAAATTAGGAATGACGACCATCACATTGGAGTATGCAGGTCCGATGATTCAAGAGGCTGCAGCAGAAGACTATACTCCAATTTTTGCCAATAAAACCGCTGGGGAGGCCTCAACTATGGGTTCTGATTCCAAGAACGATCAAACTCCTGAGGCCAATGGGTCTGATCCCTTTACGTGGGAGCCTGATGCCCTTCAACGAGTGGAACGGGCTCCGGCGGGTTTTATGCGAGACTGCACCAAGGCATTGATCATTAAGCATGCGGAAAAAATAGGCACTACGATTATCACCCTTGAGGTGGCTAACCAGGGTATTGAGCAAGCCAAGGAAACCATGGAAGAAGCCATGAAATCGGGGAACGTCAAAGACATTGTCGCCAAGTTGACCGGAACAGGGGCTGCTTCTGAAGCCCAACCCGGAGCCGGGCACAATGGGTAAATCTCTTCCGGTTCTCAACTCATTATTTAATAGCTTGTCGTCGTTAGGTTCGAATGCCGTCTCACGGTTTGAATCTTTGCGCCCTGGTGTCGATATGCCTGGTGATGGACGGACTGTTGATGACTTCAAGCCGTATCTTGTCGCGCTGAATCTCACCAGTCGCTGT
>JAOUNC010000031.1 GCA_029881175.1 Nitrospirota bacterium
TTCTTGGACCAGCAACTCGATAGGCATTAGATGAAGCCTATAGCCGGTTCACCAAGCAGCCATGGGACACCTATCGTTGGCCCGCATCAATGAATGCCAACCTTCGACACATTGCCGGACTTCAAATGGACAGTGCGATGTTGTTTGAACGAGTCACGAACACTCTGAAACTATTCGGCGATCAATATCTCGCCCGAGTCTACCGAATGACCTCCCAACGCTTCCACTTACAAAGTTGGGATACGAGTATCGTCAAAAAATTAGAGACCCTTGAAAATCTCTATGGGAAAATGGCTGCTAGCGCAGGCAATCGACGTATGGAAATTTTGGAATGGATCATTATCATCCTCATTGCCATCTCCATCCTTCTACCCTTCATCCCTGGCTTCCCAGGTTATTAGTCATATTGACATGGCCACTTTTTGCGGATCACTTATATTGAGGAATAGCTCTATCCCTATTTCCTCTCTCCTCTGCCAGGATGGAAGAACTGAATATCAGCAAATCGTAGTAAAAATGGCCTGATTGTGAAAGAAGTTTTGCTTTTTGAACAGCCCGAACAACCAACTGCGGGGGAAGGACAGGAGGGATGAACAAAACAAGAAAGAAGACAGAACTTTATTCTAAGACAACTTGATCATCGACATTTCTAATGAACATCGCACGGCCGGCTTCATCAACATAGGCATCAATCCAATCCCCTTTATGGGCCGGGCGGTCAATTTGAGTATTTTCATCCACTGGGAGACGAATTTCGTTTTGACTTTTCGTATGCACGACATAGGCCGCGCCTTCAATGCGAAGCACCTGCCCCCGGACCATTCTCATCGCCCCATGAGTAGCCAATTTTTCTTGTTGAATCTGCTGGTAGCCTTTGGTACCTTCAACGATTCCTAGCCCGATATCCGCCTGACGCCCATTCGTTTCTGCAGATTGGGTCGCGCACCCGACAAAAAGCACCATCAGAATAAGGCAGAAAACACCGCCTGGAATACGATAAGACGTCATCATCTTCTCCTTGTTCCTTGAAGGTACATATCCCACATCATTATTATCCTAACATACTTAGGTGAGGTGTCTAGAATAGGCAATGGTTTACCGGTGTTTTCCTCATCAGTTTTTTCAATGATATTTCGCTCTCTTCCCACGCTCTTCACGATATCTTTTAATGATCCCTACAAGAATTCGTTGACGTATCCTTTTAATTCTTTTACCCTTGACGTTAGCACCTCCAGAACATGATTGATCTGCATTCGTCGATCCATCCAGCAATGTCTTTCAGAACTTTGACCGTTTTCATCCTTCCAATTCTCATACATCTGGATTCCGCGAACCTTCAATCTATTCACTGAGATCAGGAACCTCCAATTTATGTTTCAAGATTTTTGGCAAGAATTTCTCACTGTATGGCACTTAGGCATTTTGAATACCAGCCTGGGTGATATCTTCACGGCGTTAGGTGTCTTTCTGACATTCTTGTTTGCGAGACGAATTGTTTTCCGCTTTTTTTCACGTATTTTAAAAAGACTGGCCCGACGGACTCAAACGGATATTGACGATCACGTCTTGGAAGCGATTGAACGCCCACTTGAGTTTACCTTTGTGATAATCGGTCTCTACATTTCGGGACAAGTGGTGAACTTGTCGCCCACGCTCAACGCCGTCTTTGGACAAATCATTCGCTCTCTCATTGCCTTCACCATCTTCTGGGCGATCTTTCGAATTCTCGAGCCATTGTCCCTCCTGCTGGATCAAACCATCACCCTCTTTGGTAGCCCGACCATGCATGACACCATTAAAGGGTTTTTCATGAAAGTTGCGAAGTTTATAGTTGTCTGCTTAGGCATGGCCGCCGTATTTCAAGAATGGGGATTTAATGTCGCGGCCGTCCTCGGTAGTTTGGGGCTCGTCGGGATGGCTGTCGCTCTCGGCGCCCAGGATTTCATAAAAAATATGTTTGCGGGACTGACGATCTTTTTGGACCGGGTGTTTGAAAAGGGCAATTGGATCAAGACACCCGACGTGGAAGGCACAGTGGAAGAAATTGGATTTCGTGCGACGAAAGTCCGGCAATTTGATAAAGCCCTGGTCACGCTTCCCAACTCCAAATTGGCCAATGAAGCCTTGATCAATTACTCCCGAATGACGAACCGGAGAATCCATTGGATGATCGGCGTGGAATACCGCTCGACCAAAGAGCAAATCCTGAATATTACTCAGGCCTTATCACGGTATATTCACGAATGCGGAGATTTCGAAACCGATCCAGAGAGAACCAAAACATTTATTTTTCTGGATTCATTTGGCAGCTCAAGTATCGACATTAAGCTCTATTGTTTCACCAAAACCACCGTGTGGGGTGAATGGTTGGAAGCAAAAGAACGATTGGCCTACAAAATTAAAGAAATCGTCGAGGGACAAAACGCCAGCTTTGCCTTTCCATCCACTTCGCTGTACGTCGAAACGCTTCCCTTCGGCACACCCGAACCCTTTGCTCCTCCATCATCCGGCTCACCTCCACCTGCCCCCTCTTCACGGTAACCCACCGATCCACATGCATCGGCTGCCGATAGTTCCCCTGCGCTATCAACTCTAGACATTGACCCTTCCCTGGTTCTGGCCTACTATAACGCCTTAAGGCGTCTTCGGGTTGCGTCTCTGCTCAAGAACCTCCACAATTCGATACCCGTCGTTTCTCTCAATATGAGCACCGGGACAAAAATATTTCGCCTCGTCCTCATTAAGCCGTCTCATTATGATGACGACGGCTACGTCATCCAATGGCTCCGTTCGTCTATTCCTTCCAACACCTTGGCCGCGCTCTACAGCTTAGCCCATGATTGCGCAAACCGTCGCGCCCTTGGAGACGATGTCGAGCTGGTCGTTGAGCCATACGATGAGACAAATACCGTGTTGCCCATACAAAAAATCATTCAGGCTATTCAAGCCGACGGACATGGGATGGTCGGCTTCGTTGGCGTACAAACCAACCAATTCCCGCATGCCGTTGATCTCGCTGATCGCTTTTTAGAGGCCAATATTCCAGTCGTCATTGGCGGGTTTCATGTCAGTGGATGCCTCTCCATGCTGCCTTCACTGCCGCCTGACTTACAACAAGCCCTGGACAAAGGGATTACGTTGTTTGCCGGAGAAGCCGAAGAACACCTGGACGGACTGCTCCAAGACGCCTATCAGCATCAGCTCAAACCGCTCTACAACGTCATGGACCAACTTCCAGGACTGCACAACGCTCCAACCCCATTTCTTCCCTCTCACATCATCAAGAACACGTTAGGCCGGTTGTCGAGTTTTGACGCGGGACGCGGCTGCCCCTTTCAATGCAGCTTTTGTACGATTATCAATGTGCAAGGCCGGAAGTCCCGTTGGCGGTCGGCGGATGATATCGAAGCCCTCATTCGAGCCAACCTGGCACAAGGCATCCGCCGGTTTTTTATCACGGACGATGACTTCGCCCGAAACAAAGACTGGGAAGCCATATTAGATCGCTGCATCGCCATGCGTGAAGACGAGAAGCTTCCTATCTCGTTTACCATTCAAGTCGATACGCTCTGTCATAAAATCCCAAGATTTATTGAAAAATGCGCGCGAGCTGGCTGTCGAAATGTGTTTATTGGTTTGGAAAATATCAACCCGGACTCACTAACAGGCGCCAAAAAACGTCAGAATAAAATCTGGGAATATCGCAAAATGGCACAAATGTGGAAGGACCACGGGTGCACCACTGTCGCGGGCTACATTCTTGGATTTCCTAGCGATACGCCGGAGACAATTGCCCGGGACATCGCCATCATCCAAAAAGAACTGCCTTTAGATTGCCTTGAATTTTTCTATCTAACCCCTCTTCCGGGATCGGAAGACCATCAAAGGCTTTACAAGCAAGGCGTATGGATGGAACCTGACATGAATTTTTATGATTTAGAGCATGTCACCGTCAAACATCCCGGCATGTCAGCAGAAACGTGGCAACAGGTCTATCGAGCCGCATGGGAGCAATATTACACCACCGAACATGTGGAAACCGTGATACGACGAGCCGCAGCCAAAGGGCAAAACATCAACAAAGTGACTAGCTTTCTCACCTGGTTTTATGGCTGCACCACAATTGAAGGTATCCATCCTCTTGAAGGCGGCATCTTTCGACGAAAAATTCGAACCATGCGTCGTCCGATATTCCCAAAAGAAAACCCGCTCTGGTTTTATCCAAAACGGGCTTTCGAAGTCCTCCAAACAGGTCTGAAATGGGGAATGCTCGTCTGGAAATTTCAAAGAATTTTAAAACGAGTCAAGGCCGACCCAGACAAAAAATCTTATACCGACCTCGCCTTGACCCCGGTCTTAGAGCAGGACGATGACGAGTTAGGACTGATGCAAGTCTTTGTGAATCATATCCCTCTGTCCCAGCAGACCAGCCCTTCCCCCTCCAGATCCGCTTCTGGCTCATAACACGAGTCCCGTTTTTATGGATTCTGCGGCTCTACTCCTTGAGGGACCACTGCTTGCGAAGTCTGCTCTGACTCTGAAGGAGCCACGTCATCTGATGATTCTCCCTGATGACGTTGATGCTCGCGTTCCCCCTCTCTGGAATTCCGTTTGAGCTTTTTCGCTTTTTTCCCTTTTTTGTATTTTTCGTTGTGAGCCTTAGACCCTTGCTCCTGGTCGTGGCCATTTCCTGCCCTACCATGACGAGCCTCGCCATTGTCTCGCCCTTTAGCCTTCAACGCTTCCATTTCTTCCATGTGCCGAGTCCGCAATTGCTCGCGTTCTTGTTGATGCGTGTTTAACAATGATTTCATTTCAGGAGACATCTTATCGCGATCAACAGATTTTCCCTTTTTCCCTTGTCTTTTGCCTTTATTCCCTTTCTTCCCTCGTTGATGACCACGATCTTTGGAAACGGCTTTTTCTTCTTGATCATCAACCAACACCACCTCGGACGGTTGAGCACGATCTACCATCCAGTGGTGTGCCCCACTCGCTGTCATACCCAAGCTTGGCAAGGCAGTTAACACCAGACACCCGATCACACTACAACACCCAATCGCCCACTTCATTCGACAATCACTCATTTGTTTAAACTCCTCGGTTGATGAACATTGGTTCCAATAAATATCTCACGATCTTGCCAAGACCGGCATCTGGTAATATTCTTACTATCTATTTTCTGACCGGAGGTTGATACGCCCAATCCTCTTTCCCTTCAACCACCGGCTTTAAAAAAAGTTCGACTCGTCGGTTCGCACTTCGACCATCTTTTGAGGCATTGGAAGCAATTGGATCTCGCTCCCCTCGCCCAGACACCAGCAGCCGTTCCATGTCCACTCCACTACCAGTGAGCCGGCTTGCCACCACGTCGGCCCGTTTTTCGGAGAGCGCTTGATTATAGGCATCCGCTCCCGTATCGTCAGTATGCCCAATGACATGGACCACGGTGCTATCATAGTTACTTAAGATGTTTCCCACTTTACCCAAGCTTTCCTGAAATCCAGGCTTAATCGCCGCACTATTCACATCAAACGTGGCCTCACTCCGCAAATTGAGCTGGAGAGTATCATCCTCAAGCCGTTTCACCTGAATAGCCTGATCCTGCATTTCCTTGGCCAATTGAGCTTCGATTTCCCGTTGCTGACGATCCATGTAATACCCCACTCCACCCCCAGCTAACACACCAACTGCCCCGCCAATCGCAGCCCCTCGCCCTCGATGTTTTTTATCGACAATCGCCCCAATGCCAGCTCCAGCAGCTCCACCAATGACGGCACCAATTTTCGTCTGACGATTAGGGTCATCAGCGCAACCCCAAATTCCTAACAGTCCGCAAAGCGTGACGAATACCACCACCTGCTTCCCCTCCATCGCAATCCTCCTCCCCTGAACATGATGAAGATATTGATACATCAGATAATATATCGACCATCTGCTGGCCAAAATTAAGAACATTCCGGGAACATTGAGAACGGAAATCTACGGCTTATTAAGAAGGGGAAAAAGAGGCAAGACCTGTTACGGTGAGACCTGTTGAAGCTGACGAATGATATGCTCTCGCTTAAAAGATGGCAGACGATCCAGACGTTCCTGAAATGTGCGGTGCTGCTGTGAAGACACAACCTTATCCAAACCTAGTTGGCGTTCCAACTTAAATCGCTTGTCTATGGGTAAGGCTTGGAATCGACTCCATAATATATCGCTATCTTCATATTGCTCGCGATTTCTCCTCTTACTCATCAGAGATTCTCGCGGTTTCTCCATTTTTTTGATGAGATCTTGATACTGGGCGTTCAATTGTTTCTGTTTCTCAATAAATGTCTTTCGTGCCCGGTCAATTTTTTCAAGCGCCTGCGCTTGCTCCCCCGGAGTCATAGTTTGCCAACGCGGGGATTGCCGTAACCGCTCTTCATAGCCTGCAAACGGAGACGCCTGACTCGGTTTTTTTGAGGTCAATTCCCTCTGGCCCTCTTTCAAGACAGGACGTGGTACGTCTTGAGCAACAGATTCCCCCATGAGGCTGTTACCACCCAACCCGTACACCAAAAGCAGAACATGGAATACCATGGTTTTTGACATCCTATGACGGCCCATTCGTCACCCCCTTTTGCCTCAATAAGGAATCTTCGTTTAGCCTTATTCCCTCACTATTACAACGCCCATTGCTAGGGTCAATCCCAAGGCTATTGAAAAATTAAGAAAAAATCCACGTAAGTGGCCAAAACCTAGATTTGAGGAGAAATCTAACACCGTGAACTTTTTGATGAATAATTGCAAGCCCCCTAAAATTTGCTCTTTCTACTATTTTTTCAATACGTTAGAATCCCTTCAGAGATGATCACCATTTCTACAGCCGTGGCCGTCACAAATGAGTTAGGTATCGTTATACATGAGATCTATTTTCCAACATGTCGTTGGGCATTACACAAAGGAGGTTAGGTATGTCTGAAGGTACTGGAGGTATGTTTAGTGGGCATGAAACCAAAGGCCGGGTACTCATTGTGGATGATGAACCAGATGTCAGAAAAGTTGTCAAAATGACGCTGACCAAAGCCGGGTATGATGTGATTGAAGCCGAAGATGGCGAAAAGGCTATTGCGGCCATTAAGGAAGGCGAAAACCCTCTGCTATTGGACGTCATTATTTCTGACATTCGCATGCCCAAGGTCAATGGTGTCGAAGCCATTAACTATTTCCAACAACAATGGCCGAGTGTTCCCTTAATCGTCCTCACAGGTTTCCCTGATATGGAAATGGCCACGGGATTCCTGAAAAAGGGCATCGTGGATTATCTGGTCAAGCCGGTTGAAAAGGAAAAATTGATTGGCGCCGTGGCCAAAGCCATTGACCAAAGAGAAATCACTCGGTTGTAACATCTCTCATTGCCCGTCGTTTCCATCTTGGCCCGCAGGCCTGAAAGGGAACAATACTCAATGAGCACAATTTCACGAAAATCCGTAACGCCCTATCATTTTGATAGGGCGTTATGCTTTGCGGACATGCAGGCGTTACCTGACTCACGTCGCGCCACGAATGTCTACATATACCACGGCCAATCAACATGAATCCGCAACAGGGAGAACAACACAAGGTGTCCGAACTGCCGCAGATGACCGAATCACCAATCAATGTGGTCATTCTTGGGGCCGGAAAAGGTGGGAAGGCCCTACTGGAATCGCTCCTCAGCCTGCCCCGTATTCATCTTATGGGAGTCGCAGACCACGATAGGGAAGCACCGGGACTGAAACTTGCCAAGCGTCATCACATTCCCACGACTCAAGATGCCATACAGCTCATTCAACAACCCAATATTCACTTAATTGTGAATGTGACAGGGAACCCGTCGCTTCAAGACAACATTTATCGTTATAAACACCCCAACACCGAAGTTTTAGGAGGAGCCGCCTCCAAGGTACTCTGGGATATCATCCAACACGAATCCCTGATGCAAGCACAATTATTCCAAGCCGAAAAGTTGGCGGGCATGGGCACGTTTGCCTCTGGGATTGCCCATGACATTAACAATCCGTTGTACATTATTCTCGCCATGGCCGAAGCGATTCAGGATGAGTCTGACCTCAATATCATTCATCAACATGCCACCGGCATTAAAGAAGCCGCTCAACGTATCCACATGATTGCGAAAAATATCACCCTCTATGCACGTGAGGCCCACGCCACAGAGTCAATACCGGTTCACATCCAGCCAACCCTTGATGAAGCACTCAAGATCGCCATGTTTGCGACCAAACTGCATGAAATCACCGTAGTAAAAAATTATCAAGAGAACCTGGTCATTGAGGCCAAACCGGAAGAACTGTTCCAAGTCTTTGTCAATCTCATGACGAATGCTATTCATGCGATGGAGGGCCATGGGCTCCTCACCCTCACGGCAGAAACAGAGAATGCGCTGGTTCGCATATCAATCACGGACACAGGCAAAGGTATTGCATCCGAACATTTATCAAAAATTTTCGACCCGTTTTTTACCACTAAAGGCCCCGGGCAGGGCACCGGCCTGGGCCTCTACAATGTCCGAACCCTTGTCCGTAAATATCAAGGCGAACTCACCGTGGACAGTGCGCCGGGAAAAGGCACCACGTTTTCCCTCATCTTTCCTCCTGCGGACTCCTCTCCCAGGTGAAAGCCTATGAGTAACATTCTCACCAGCGAGACACCCATTAAACGAAAAAAAGGCCTGACCACGAAATTGGTCCTGTCCATGTTGTTGGTTGGCGCGTTACCCCTCCTCATTGGGTTATTTCTGGCGTTTTATCAAGGAACCCAAAAAATTCAGGAGGTCAATGGAGCCAGCTTTGAAGCCTTGGCTACGGAAACCGCCAGAAAAATGGACCTTGTGGTGGCTGATGAAATTTCGCGAACCGCGCTACTGACCACGGACGTCGCCATCGTCAAATTCCTGGAAGAACAACGGGATGCCTTAAATGCGCTCAACCCGACTGCGTTAGCCGAAGTCTTACAACAGGAACAAGCCCGGTGGGAAGCTGGAGATGCAGATCAAACGCACGCGATCACGCAAGGCCCCATCGCTGAAAAGCTCAAATCACAAATTGAAGGCACCTTTATTGACCCTGGACATCCCATTCCGCTTATTACCCGCTCAGCCACTCGAGCACTCTACATGACAGACATCGCTGGCCGGCTCATTGCCAGCATCGATCACAAGCCATCCTTTTTGCATGCACAAGAGCCATGGTGGCAGGGGGCCTTCCATAAGGCAGTCGGGCAACCCTTTTTGAGTCCCATCGCCTTTGACCCTCAACTGAACACCTATACCTTTACGTTAGCGCTTCCCATCATGGATAGCTTGCGGTATGAAGCCATTGGCATCCTGAGACGCGTGTATGATGTCAAAGAGTTTTTCGCCCCCTCCATTGAGACGATTCGATTTGGAAAAACAGGGCACGTCATGCTTATTGACAGCCGTGGGATTGTCCTCAGTTGTCCCATCCTGCCAACCGGAACGGCCTTAAGTGACCCGCAACTGACTCCATTAGTCACGCCCATGCAGGCGGGGTGGACATCCGCGCCGAGTGATGGCCATGGCGGGCAGGATACCTCCATTATCGGATTTGCCCCGCTGGACAACACGAGTCGGATCACCCAAGCCTCGAGCGGCGTGGGGTGGCATATGTTTGTGTGGCAATCCTCAGAAGAACTGTTTGCGCCGATCCAACAATTCTTTCAATGGACGGCGGCGTTCGGCATCTTAGGAGTGGCGTTGTTAGTCACCTTAGGCTATCTGGCGGCTCACCGGATCAGCGCACCCATTCGACGGCTTCAAGAAGCCGCCCGCCGAATCGGACGTGGAGAATTTCAAGAACCCATCGTCATGACCACCGGTGATGAAATTGAAGAACTCGCTGAAGAAATCAATCGCATGAATACACAGTTAGCCTCACAATTTGCAGGGCTGGAAAGCCAGGTGGCCTTAAAAACCCAAGAAGTGGAATACCTGCAAGAATCCACATCTCACATTCTGGATAGCGTCCCTGATCCCGTCATCATGATCACGCCGGAAGAGACAATTGAATATCTCAATCAAGCCTCGAAAAATGTTCTTGCCATTACCAACGGAAACAGTGAAGGCCGTCCGTTCTTTGAACTGCTCAATCTCGATCCGGCCACCCAAGCCAAACTGCATCAGGAAATTGAAGCCGTCAAGCATTCGTCTCTGCCCTCAAGCGTTCCAACAGCACAGGAACCCAACACGAAGAACTTAAAAGATCCCCTCTCCCAATCCAATTGGGGCGACACCGGAGACACGCGACAAGAACTCCGACTCAACCAACGCACCTACCGTTACCGTTGGTTTTCCGTGCACGTGCATCCGGGAAAAGATGCGTGCATAGGCTTAGTGCTCCGAGATTCCACCGAAGAAAGTCTCTTGCAAGATCAATTGATCCAAGGAGAAAAGCTGGCAAGCCTCGGTGTCCTAAGTGCCGGAATCGGACATGAGCTCAATAATCCCCTGGTTGGAGTCATCGGATTAGGCGAAGCGATTCAAGATGAAGACAACATGGAAAACATGAAAGGGTACGCCAAGGATATTGTACAACATGGTAAGCGAATGGCGGCGATCATCCGGGACTTTACCGGACAAATTGGCAATCAATTCCTTGAGTCGAAAACGGTCATTGATATCAATGCGCAATTGACTCAAGCCATCAATGTCGTCAAAGGGCAATTCCCGTCTGAATCCATCACCGTCAACATGAGACTGGAAACCATCCCGCCCTTGCGAGCAAAACCCTACGAACTGGGCCAGGCGTTGACCAACGTTCTCACAAATGCATTTCAGGCCATATCCGGCACGGGCACTATCGATATCAGCACTTCGGCGAATGAGGAAGGCATTCATATTCGCATCGCGGATACCGGTTCGGGTATTGCCCCATCCCACCTTCCTAAAGTCTTCGACCCGTTTTTCACGACCAAAGGCCAAGGGGAAGGCTCGGGATTAGGCCTGACGGTTGCCTATCGCATTATCACGAAATTAGGTGGACAGATTCGCTTAGAGAATAACCCTGGGCAAGGAACCATATGTCATATCACATTTCCTCTTTCAGTCGAACAGCCAACCCAACGGAAGGACGATGGATCATGAACCTCTCGACTAGCCAATGCTTCCTGCTCACAAGCCTGCTCCTCACCTGCCTGGCTATCGGGCTCACCCAAGATCTTCAGGCAGCCGCACCCTCACCGCCAGCATCCCTCTCCCCTGAAAAAGTTTCTGACTACTTGCATTCGATTATCGAAGCTGATCGAAAGATCTATACCACCTACGTGGTGAAACGCATGCAAGATCAAGGGATCGTGTTAGCCAGAGAAGACTGGGAAAGCAAAAATGCCATTCCGTTGCCAGCCCAATTTCTGCATTATTCAAGCAAACTGGTAGCAGAATCCGGTCATGGCATCAGGTTTCGCCTCATCAGTCTCTGGCCCATTCATCGACGCAATGGCCCAGCCACGGAGTTTGAGCGCAAAGGACTGGAACGCTTACAAAACGAACCTGATACCCCGCAACGCGGCATTGTCACCAGCGGGAAAAGGAAATTTTTTCAGTCCATTTATGCGGACAAAGGCATCACCATGGCTTGCATCTCCTGCCACAATGCCCATCCCCTCAGTCCGAAACGAGACTTTCAACTTGGAGATCTCATGGGTGGCGTCGTCATCACCATTCCATTGGATGAATAAACCTTTAACTGCCCCGCTGAAGCCCACCTCAGAAAAATCGTACCTCATGCCGAGGCGTAACTGTAACGGCACCCTCGCAACAACCCTTCACTCCCATAACCCTAAAAACGGTAGTTGCTGTGATGAAACACCGCCCATGCTTCGACCCTTCGACCAGCTCAGGGTCAGCACGAACGGTTTTTGAAGTACTCACCCAATTGGTGAAGTGCCCGTTCGCCCTGAGTAGCCTGCGGAGCGGGCGTGTCAAAGGGTTGCGTGCCTACCAACTGCCGTTTTTAGGATAACCAATCCAGTAGACACCACTATCCTCTATCGATCAATCCACCAGATTATCTCTCTTCCCCTACTCATCCCCGTTATGGAATAGTGTGGGAATGCTCAAAATTTTTTCGGTGCTGATACTCATAGGATGTTGGAATGCCTCATGGGGATGGGGCATGGATTCCCCACCACCTAACAAGGGAAGAAACCACGTTCAGTTTGAGCGCATTCTCAAAGATATTGAAGAATTAAGCAGCCCAGGCTTTCAAGGACGACAGGCCGGAACGAATGGTGGAGAAGAATCAGCTCGTTTTATCACCAAACGCTTCAAAGTGTTGGGGTTAAACA
>JAOUNC010000032.1 GCA_029881175.1 Nitrospirota bacterium
GACCCATCACTAAAACAGTGACCGATGCGGCTATTATGTTGAATGCGATTGTTGGCCATGATCCCTTGGATTCGACTTCAACGAATCGGGATGTGCCTGATTTCACAAAATCCACGAAAAAGAAAGATATTAAAAAGCTGATTGTGGGTGTGCCGCGTGAATATTTTGCTGAAGGGCTTGACCCTGAAGTGGAGGAAAAAATTCAAGACGCAATCCAGGTATTAGAAGGCATTGGCGGAAAGATCCAGGAAGTGACCTTGCCCTCTACGGAACGTGCGATTGCCACCTATTATCTCATTGCCACGGCCGAAGCCAGTTCGAACTTAGCGCGGTATGATGGGGTCAAGTTCGGGTTCCGGGCTAAAGAATCCAAAGAGCTGGCAGAGATGTATCACCGCACCAGGTCGCAAGGTTTTGCCCGGAAGTCAAACGTCGCATCATGTTGGGGACCTATGCCCTCAGCGCCGGGTATTATGAAGCTTTTTACGGAAAAGCCCAAATGGTCCGCACGATGATTCAGCGGGATTTTGATGCCGTTTTTCAAGATGTGGACCTATTAGTCAGCCCCGTCATGCCGACTCCTGCGTTTCAACTTGGTGAGCGGTTGGAAGATCCCCTGCAAATGTATTTGTCAGATATTTACACGATTCCCGCGAGTTTGGCGGGGTTACCAGCCATTTCTTTTCCCTGTGGGTTGAGTTCAAAAGGCTTGCCAATCGGCTTACAATTGATGGGGCGACCATTCGAAGAAACGACAGTGCTTCGGGCAGCCTATGCCTACGAGCAAGCCACGGACTGGCGACGTAAACGACCGGTGATTCGGTCTTGAAAGGATAACGAGGTATGGTGGATTTAGCCGTGATGATCATTGCTGTGGCTGTGGTCGTATTAGTAGGCTATATGGTTCCGACGATCCTGCAAGTCAAGCGAACGGTTGGGCAATCGGAACGACTGCTTATTCGGTTGAACCATGAACTGCCAGGGTTGTTAAAGGAAGTAAAGGGCACCAATGACAATATTCGGGCGTTAACGGATGAACTCCGTGGGGGAGTTGATCGGGCGACCATATTTTTGAATGCGGTGGGCGAGGTGGGACATACGGTGCATCAAGTCCATCAAGCGGTGCGTGGGAAAGGGGGGACAGTCATGATTGGCTTGACCAGCCTCCTTGCAGGTATTAAGGCTGCCACCTCAACGGTGAAGCATCGAGTTCATAAAGAATCAAAAGAAAAACAAGGAGGATCTGACTATGGCGAATAATTCAGGGGCTTCGGCGGGTTCAGTCGCATTAGCATTTTTAAGCGGAGCGTTGTTGGGAGCCGTGACTGCGGTGATGTTGGCACCTCAACCTGGTCGAGAATCGCGGGAACGTGTCACCGGCTATGCTCGGCGGACGGGTGAAGATTTGCTGGATTTGAAAGACCGCGCCACGGATACGGTCGAAGAAGTCGTGGGTCGTGGTCGAGAATTAGTGGATGAAATCTCTTGTGCTGTGCGAGAAGCCTTGGACGCTGGACGAGATGCCATGCGTCGAGAGCGAGAGATGAATTCACTCGACTAGTGGTGTTGACTCGTTGAACGAAGAGGAACGGTTTACGACTCTATGGCCTATGAACCCGTTATTGGAGTTGAAGTGCATGCCCAACTCCGCACTCAAACCAAGCTCTTTTGTGGATGTGCGACTTCCTTTGGCCTTCCTCCCAATACGCAAGTCTGCCCGGTGTGTTTAGGGTTGCCAGGAAGTTTGCCTGTTTTGAATCAACGAGCGGTTGAAATGGCCGTTCGCACAGGCTTAGCGCTCAATTGTGATATGACGCTGTCTAGTCAATTTGCTCGAAAAAACTATTTTTATCCGGATCTGCCCAAAGGCTATCAAATCTCCCAGTATGATTTGCCCATTTGTGGTCCGGGGTGGTTAGAGATTTCAGTGAACGGGAAGACGAAACGTGTTCGTATTATGCGAGCGCATTTGGAGGAAGATGCTGGAAAAAATGTTCATGATGAAGGGGCCGATGGCAGTCATGTGGATTTGAATCGGGCTGGAACCCCCTTGTTGGAGATTGTCACAGAACCCGACCTGTTTTCTTCAGAGGAAGTTGATGCCTATCTCAAAACGTTACGGGATCTCTTGGTCTATTTAGATGTCTGCGACGGAAATATGGAGCAGGGCAGTTTTCGGTGTGAGCCGAATGTTTCCATTCGGCCTCAAGGGCAAACCAAGTTGGGAACAAAAGTGGAATTGAAAAATATCAATTCATTTCGATATGCCAAAGATGCATTAGACTATGAGGTTAGTCGTCAAGCAGAGGTGCTGAGTGACGGCGGAGTGGTTCAACAGGAGACGCGGCTGTGGGATGTCCATAAAGGCCAGACGGCTGTGATGCGCAGCAAAGAGGGCGCCCACGATTATCGCTACTTCCCTGATCCGGATCTCTTGCCGGTCATCATTGATCCTGCGTGGATGGAAGAACTCCGTGGCACGATTCCTGAGTTGCCTGCCGCACGGGTTCAGCGATTTATGCAGGCCTATCAATTAACGGAATATGATGCGACTATTTTGACGGACTCTAAGGGATTGGCCGATTACTTTGAGTCGTGTGTGAAAGCGTTTCCTCACCCTAAAACGGTCAGTAATTGGGTGACGGGAGAGCTTCTTCGTGAACTCAATCTATCTGGTACAGAACCGGAATCCTCTCCTGTGTGCCCTGAACGATTAAGCGAATTATTACAACTCGTTGATTCGGGAACGGTGAGCTTAAAAGCGGCACGGGAGTTATTCCCAGAGCTCTATACAACAGGAAAGGCGCCGGCACAATTAGTCGAAGAGAAAGGCTTGCTCCAAGTATCTGACGAAGGGGCGTTGACCGTCCTGATTGGGGAGGTGCTGGCTCAATACCCGGCCCAAGTGGAACAATTTCGCGGAGGCAAGGAGGCGGTGTTAGGCTTTTTGGTGGGGCAAGTGATGAAGGCTTCAAAAGGAACCGCCAATCCCGGCAAAGTGAATGAGTTATTGAAACGTTCACTTTCATCTTGATCTAAGCCGTATTTCAGGGTACACGTAGGAGAGAGACTCTTGAATCAGAACGAACGGAGAAAAAGATGAGTGCCATACAAGATATCACAGCACGTATGATTCTCGATTCTCGTGGCAATCCCACGGTAGAAGTTGATGTGCGATTAGCCACTGGAATTCTGGGTCGAGCGGCCGTTCCGTCTGGTGCGTCGACTGGTACGCGTGAAGCGTTAGAGCTTCGTGATGGTGATAAAAAACGATGGATGGGCAAAGGTGTGACGAAAGCCATCACGGGTATCCAGAAAATCATGGTGCCGGCTTTGCGTGGGATGGACGTCCAGGATCAAGCTGGAGTGGATGCACGGCTCATTCAATTGGATGGCACGAAGGGAAAAACCCGATTAGGCGCGAATGCCACGCTTGGTGTGTCGCTGGCTGTGGCCCGTGCTGCGGCACAAGAGCTAGGTCTTCCGCTTTTCCGCTACCTCGGTGGAGTTTCCGCTAGAGAATTGCCGGTACCAATGATGAATATTATCAATGGTGGGGCGCATGCGGATAACGGGTTGGATCTTCAAGAGTTTATGATCATGCCGGTTGGCGCGAAGAGTTTTCATGAAGCGCTACGAATGGGGACGGAAATCTTCCATCACTTGAAAGCGATTTTGAAGTCAAAAGGGTTAAGCACCGCAGTAGGGGACGAAGGGGGCTTTGCTCCGGCGGTGCGTTCGAATGAAGAGGCCTTAGACAATATTTTACAGGCGGTTGAGAAAGCGGGCTATAAGCCTGGACGTGACGTGGTGTTGGCCTTAGATGCGGCAGCCAGTGAGTTTTTTGACAAAAAGGCCTATCATCTGAAAGCCGGATCTGATCAGAAGAAGTCTTCAGCCGATATGGTGGCCTATTACGCGCAGTTGGTGAACAATTATCCAATTGTGTCGATTGAAGATGGATTGGATGAAAGCGATTGGAAAGGCTGGAGTCTGTTAACGAAAGAGCTCGGTGATCGCGTCCAGCTGGTTGGAGATGATTTGTTTGTGACGAATGTGGACTTCTTGGGTCGTGGCATTCGCGAAGGGATCGGGAATGCGATCTTGATCAAAGTGAATCAAATTGGCACGTTAACGGAAACCATTGAAGCGATGCGGATGGCACAGCAGGCGGGCTATGGGGTGGTTGTCTCGCATCGGTCAGGGGAAACAGAGGATACGACAATTGCAGATTTGGCCGTGGGCCTCAATGCCGGGCAAATCAAAACCGGTTCGTTGTCGCGGACCGATCGTTTGGCGAAATATAACCAACTTCTTCGCATTGAAGAAATGCTTGGCGCCTCCGCCATATTTCGTGGCCGAGGTGCGTTACCCGTTCACGTGAAGACCTAACCGGTGCGGCCCAATAATAAAAAACATGTCTCACAAGGATTTTGGGGGGATCTCTTTGATCGCCTTCCATTTGTCGCGGTCTTTTTAATCATGAGTGTGTTGACTGGGATGATGTTTTTTAATGCTGATGGCTTGCCACTCTATTTTCAGGTGCGAGAGAACCGGCAACAGTTGGTCCAACAGATTCAGCAATTGGAATACATCAATGCCTCCATGCAAGAGGATATTATCCGTATTCAACGCGATCCTCAGCGTTTAGAAGAATTAGCCCGCAATCGATTAGGCATGGTCCGTCCTGGCGAAAAGGTATTTCAGTTTGTGGAGCCGGCTCCTTCCTCCGTGACGGCTAGGCGCTAAGCACCACATCTTGCCGTCCCTCTTCTTTTATACACCGTGCGTTTCTTGTAGGATGATGATTATCGTCCTCCCATAGGCTTCCCAACTATGAAATCTGGTCAACTCGCCATCCTTGGTCGTCCGAATGTGGGCAAGTCCACCTTGCTCAATGCCTTGGTGCGTGAAAAAATTGCGATTGTTTCTGATAAACCCCAGACGACCAGAATGCCGATTTTGGGTGTGGGTCATTATCCTGAAGGACAACTGGTGCTGGTGGACACGCCAGGTCTCCATACGCCACATCATCGACTCAACGCACAAATGGTACAAGCTGCGTTAGGAACCTTGATGGATTCTGATGTGGTCTATGTCCTCCTGGATAGTCAGGTGCCTCCGGGACCGGGGGATCAATTTGTGATTGATCAGGTGACGCAGGCGAATAAAGATCGACCCTTTCGAGCGGTTTTTTTGTTATTGACCAAATCGGATGTGGTGGCCAAGTCCCGCTTGCTCCCACTAATTGAGCAATGCCGAGCGCGATACCCATGGACGGAAATTGTCCCCATTTCCGCAAAAACCGGGCTGAATGTGCCTCGACTGGTTGAGTTGACGTTTGCCTGTTTGGAAGATGCTTCAACCTTACAGTATGAGGAAGATTTTTTAACTTCTCAATCGATGCGGCAAATGGCAGGGGAGATTATCCGTGAGAAGGTCTTGTCCTCGACGCGTGCGGAATTGCCGTATGCTGTAGGAGTCTTCATTGAGGAGTTTCAAGAAACCAAAAAACTGACCACTATTCACGCCGTGATTTTGGTCGATAAGGCCAGTCAAAAGGGGATTGTGATTGGTAAGGGTGGACTGCGACTCAAGGATGTTGGGCAGCAGGCTCGAGAAGACATGGAACGACTCTTTGGCATGAAAATTTTCCTCAAAATGTGGGTCAAGGTTCAAGAAGGATGGCGGGATGACCCCAGAATCCTCACGGACTTAGGGTATGGTCTATAAAGCTATGCGATCTCAGGATGATTCTGGTCATCTTATGAGAGCGTTACGATGCCGTTAGTACGAACCCGAGGCATCATTATTCGAAGCCAGCGATGGGGTGATGCGGATCGAATTGTCACCGTCTATTCCCCCAATCTTGGGAAAATTCGAGGTGTGGCGCGTGGCGCCCGCCGCATGAAGACTCGATTCGGTGGGGTGCTTGAACCATTTGGCCTCGTCGAGTTGACCCTCTTTCAAAAAACACCAGAAGCCTTAGGGCAGATCAGCCAGATTGATCTGGTTGCGAGCTTTTCAGCCATTCGTGAAAATTTAACCGTCATGACTGCGGCTGCCAGGATGGTACGAATGGTCGAGGCGATCACCGTGGATCGTGACCCAAATTATGAAATGTTTGTGGCCCTGGTTCATGGGCTGGAATCGTTGTCTCCGGAGACAGACGTAGCGCTCACGACGCTGTTGTTTCAAATTCACATACTTGGGCATACGGGGTTTCGTCCGCAACTGGATTCATGTACAGAATGTGGGCAGTCAGCGCGGCAACGCACGTTGCAGTGGTTTTCACCGAGGCTCGGAGGGATGGTGTGTGAGGAATGCGGCCAGCGAGGCGTAGGGCGCATGCTGGCGTTATCCAGGGGGAGCGTGGCCTTTATTGAGCAAGCGCGACGCCTATCACTACCACAGCTCACTCGCTTAAAGGCCATGGGGGCTGTCCGGCTTGAGGTTGAATCAGCCATGGACGCCTATTTTTATGCGGTCGTCGGAAAATCACTCCCAACCTTTGAACAATGGGTTTCCTAGGGTGAGATCGAAGAAGGATAACTGGTGATGACTGAATCGTTACTGCAGCCTACGGACATGGAATGGCTCGACAAGGGAGTCTTGAGTATCACATGGAGTGATAATCATAAAGGCGTCTATCCCGTGCGGTATCTGCGCCAACATTGTCCTTGTGCTGGTTGTGTTGATGAATGGACGGGAGAATTGCGCCTGAAGCCAGATTCGGTCCCGCTCCTCATCTTGTTAGAAGATATTGAGCCCGTCGGTCGTTATGCGTTTCGCATCAAATGGAGTGACGGGCATGACACCGGAATCTACTCCTACACCGCCCTTCGTCGCATGTGCCAATGCGATATCTGCGTGCCTAACAAACCCAAAAAGAAACAGCTGCTATAATTCCTCTCGATTTTTTTCTTCCAGTCAGTTCCCAAGCCCTGAGCTTCAGTAAGGCAATGGAATTTGCGAATTCTTACTATGGCTGAAGGCCAAGAACCTTATTTTTTGTTGAGAAGATGAAAGAAGAGTTCAGGCGATGGTATTAATTAGCGGACGAGCGCGTCATTGGAAGAGAGAGAGACCGGGCGAGTCGTGGAGAATTGTTGAATGGCTTGGGTGGCTTTGGAGACATAAAAGGCATATTGGGGTTCTGGGTAATTTTCTACGATGGTCTGGAATGTGCGAAGGGCGGTATGAAAATCAGCTGCTTGATTCGCGACTTCTCCAATCCGAATGGAGCAGGCAGCTGCCATGGCCCGAGGATCAACCGCCAGTCGTGAATTCCTGGTGCTGGAGAGGTTCTTGAGGAAGGTTGGAACCGGGATGGGTGAATCATTCAGTGATATGGGTGTCGGCGCAGAATGTAACACCTCAAGGTGTAATTGCATGTCTTCTGTGTCTGACCCTGCCACGCATTCGTTGTAGGTATCCCAAAGGTTGATGAATGCGTGATTCTCAAGGGCCAATTCTCCAGGGTTTGTAGCCTGGAAGCTTTGACATCCCACCATGATGAGGCTGAGAGCCAACAAGCTAAGGAGAGTCATACCTTTTTTTATGATTGGGGGATGGGGCATGGTTTTACACGATTCTGTTTTTATCTAATTTAAGAAGATATAGCAAATACCATACTCAACGTGAATTGTTACAAATCGATAAGAATTAGGCGGGTTTTTATTCAATGCCATCGCAAAAACCTGTCTTTGAAGTCTGTTCTATGCCACACAGTGTGTGACTTATGTATCATTAGTAAGCAATAAATACTAGGTAGAAAGCTAATGAAATTTGCAGTGGGGGCTTTAAAATCTAACGAAAAGGTTTAACTTCATATTCATTGAATAAACGCTTGGTTTCTGGATGAAAGCGATACCCTTTTTTTTGTTGAATGTCGCGGGCTTCGAAGAGGGGCACGAGTTGGCCTGTTGGGTGAAGATAGAGTCCACGCAGCGGAACTGATCGTTTCGTGTGGCGGATAAGCCGGCATGGTGTTTCGCGAATGGAGGTGAGCCATTCGGCAAGCTCTTGAGGGTTTCCGATAGAGGCGGAGAGGAGGAGAAGGCGGGTTTGAGAGGGACAGAGAATGAGCGTTTCCTCCCAGACGACGCCACGTTCAGGATCGGCCAAATATTGCGATTCATCAAGAATCACTAAGCCTAGGGTATGAAGCCGAAGGTCGATTTCTCCACTGGCGGCATCATAGAGCACGTTTCGCAAAATTTCTGTGGTCATAATTAAAAGTGGCGCGTGGATGTTGTCCCGGCGATCTCCTGTGAGAATCCCTACCAGGTCCGGTCCAAAGCGATGTGAAAATTCCATGTATTTCGTGTTGGAAAGGGCTTTGAGCGGTGACGTATAAATAACTGTTTGATTGGCAGCCATGGCTTGCTTGATGGCTTCGATGGCGACGAAGGTTTTGCCGCTTCCTGTTGGGACACTGACAATGACGTCTGCATGGGCAAGGGCCTCTACGGCTTCCCGTTGCCATTCATCGGGCACGAAGGGCATGGGGCTTGGTACGCCGATCCCCTCCAGAAGTTCCGGGAGTTGAATCGGGGGAGAAGAAGGGCCTTGGGTGTGGTGTGATGTTCGAGCAGTCGGTTTGCTGTAAAAAGGAGACGGTGATTCACCGGGTGAAGGAGGTGGTGGGGTGGGTGAATTGACCACTGATTCCCTTGTGGGAAGAGAGAGATTGGCTAGGCTGGTCGCCAAGGCCATTTTATGTTCTTGAGGGAGACCCAGCATACATTCAATCAGGCGGCGTTTTCCCAGTCGGAAATGGCGAGAGATCCTGCCCTTGGCTAATTGATGCAGATATTTTATGGGCAGCCGTTGGAGTTCGCGATTGAGATCGTCGTCGTTCATGGGTGTCCTTTTTTACAGAAGGGCTAGGGTAGCTCAGCCAAGACTTCCCGCCGCATGTTGCCCATCGCCAGGTGTGCCGTATCGGCTAAGCCTGGATGTGTGCCTTTGAGCGTATGGATTTGGGACAGAAATTCTAAGGTTCTCGCCAGCAATCGGTAGACGTCCCCTTCGGCCATTGAGGTTGATCGCACCAATGAGGCCCAATTGAGTTGTGGTTGGCCAATCCATTGTTCGGCTAAGGCCGCCACGTCCGAACGTAATAACGGAGGAGGTTCATAGGCTCTGAGTGAGTCCGCCACTTGGCGAACTTTTCCGAGCATGGAACTCAAACCAGAGGTGAGTCGCATATAGGAGCTTGGCCGATCGTCGTCATGGGCAATGCTGGCCATGACGCCGGCTAACATTTCAGGGGCAATGCCGGAAAAGGCGTCCATGCGAATGAGTTCAGTGATGAGCAGGGAATGATTGATGCGAATCATTCGTGCCCATTCCCCATCGGCGGTTAATTGAAAGCCGGCAGTGATATAGCCAAATTTATGTAAGACATCGGCCTTTTGTTGAAACCGATGCCAGAGACCATCGCGTAAGGCCTGAATCGTTTTCGTGACTTGCTGTTCTTTGAGTCGAAGTCGTGAGGCAAGAGAAAAATCTTTTTTGCAGGCGGTGTATGACGGACAAGACGGGCAAGAAAATTCCTCTGTTAAGACCTCGGATAACAGGGGATCGTCTGCCTCTGGGCTGGCTTCAAAAATAGGCACGGTGGGTGGATGCGCCGGTAATTGAGCCAGTGCCTGCTTGAACTGATGGAGGGTGGATGGCAGACACCAGGGCACCGTCCGTGTCGGGTGAAAGTCATAGACGTGATCATACACGTGCACGACCCGTTGAGCTTGGCATTCGCCAACGGTCCCTTTG
The DNA here is from genome assembly GCA_029881175.1 of Nitrospirota bacterium. Lineage (GTDB taxonomy): Bacteria > Nitrospirota > Nitrospiria > Nitrospirales > UBA8639 > Nitrospira_E. The sequence goes on from JAOUNC010000032.1 coordinate 9,781, forward strand.
CCATGGAGCACGGACAACATCGGTGTGCCGGTTCCACGGCTTCGATACTGGCGAAGGATAATCGCGGGGCCTTTGGCCAACCCAATCAGCCGTCCTGGCGTCAGAAACGGCAAGCAGGCCGTGAGATAGGGGGAATCATTCGTGACGATTGGCCGACGGTGGGCTTTACGGCGGCGAGCCAGATCAAACACTTTCCATTGGGCCACCCAATCCGCGCATTCCCTCGGACCGTAGGGTTGTAATTGCTCGTGCAGGTCATCTAGGCGTTCTTGATGAACCGTGACGCGTTGATTGAGCTGAAACTGTGCAAAGCTTTTCGCAAGCAGCCCTTCTATTTGATCAACAGAATGGGCCCTCAGCAAGTTCAACACCATGGGATAGGAGATGACAAATTGGCTATCAATCGATTCTGGTTGGCCGGTGAGCCCTTTACCTAAAATATCCAGGTCGATGAACGGCGAAGGGGTGACGACCACAAAACCTACAAAGTCTTTCCCTCGACGGCCTCCGCGTCCGGCTAATTGCTGAATTTCACTCACGGTCAAGTCGCAAAAATCCTGTGATTTGCGAACACTGGATTGGCTAATCACGACGGTGCGTGCTGGGAAATCAACACCAGCCGCGAGTGTGGTGGTGGCAAATACCGCATCCAACAGGCCCTGGCGCATGAGTTCTTCAATGGCCATTTTCCAGGAAGGCAGATGGCCGGCATGATGGGCAGCGACGCCATAGTCTTGGACGACAGGAATCAGGGGATGATTGGCAATGCTAGGAAAATCCTTGGCGAATTGGTCAAGAAACGTACGAATGGCTTCAGAATGGGAGGCCGAGACACTGGCGGAGGTATTGATAAAGGCGTCGATCGCTTCGTCGCATCCGCGACGGGAAGTTAAAAACACAATGGCGGGGGTTAAATGATGTCGGCGAAGAATGTCGACGAGATCAATCGGATGAATTGCAGGTGGCATAGAAGCTTCGATTGTATCAGGAGTGGAAAGAGAAAAACACTAAGAATGCCTATGTGAGCGAAACAACACAAAACGATGAGGAGGAAGTTAATGGGATTTTGAAGCCCGATTGCACGTGGCTCGCAGCGAAAACGCATTCATTGGAAAAACCATTAAGCTTCGACCCAGCGGGCCGATAAGGTTCATAAGATTATGGCAATTGATGTAATTGTACGAGGAAGTCAGGGAGCCACTGTGGTGGATTTCCATGGCCGGCTTGATATGCATTCCCGGTGGCATGTGAAAGCAATTATCAATCAATGCTGCCAGACAGAATTCGAACATCTCATTTTAAATCTCAAAGGGCTAACCTATGTCGATAGTGCCGGATTGGGATTTTTAGTCATCTGCTCGCGACAATTTAAAGACCTGCAACGGCGGATTACCTGGATCGAACCACAAGGCTTTGTCGGCGACCTGGTCAAAAATTTACAACTTCATGACCTCATTGCCATTTGTCCCACCGAACAAGATGCCTTATCCTGAGCTGCCTGTACCCTCAAGAGGAATCTTCGTGGGTGATTTCTAGGATTTTGTTGGTTAGTCCGGCGTTACTTGACCTCCAATCCAGAGGCTTCAGACTCGTAACGATTCTAACTCCTTCTTACTTTCCCCCATCCTGGTCGGTTGTCTTTTTCGTTGCTTCAACAGTCTCTTGTTGCCATTCTCCAACTTCTTGATTGATGGGAGCCTGTAAGGCGGGGGCTTTTGTGTATTGCAGAAGTTGTGTGGGGATGGCACTCCGATGGCCAGAAATCAAGAAGGCGATGGTGCAATTCAATAGAAGGTAGGGTCCGCTTGCGATCCCAAAAAATTCCAAGCCCAACAGGACGGCGGTGATGGGGGTATTGATGGCCCCGGCCAAGAGGCCTGTGAGGCCTAAGGCTGCAAACAGGCTGGGATCTTGTCCGAGGACCCAGCCGAGGGCTGACCCACTGGTGGCTCCAACAAAACAGATGGGTAAGACAATGCCTCCGCTCCCACCCATCTTCAGCGTCAAGGTGGTGGTCAGTATTTTCCCAAGAATCAAAGCCCAAATAATCGTGCCTCCTTCTAGGGCTCGTTGAATCGTTTCTTTTCCTAAGCCCAGCACGTCTGGTGAAACAAGCCAGCCAATCCCCAGGAGCAGGCAGCCACCAATGGCCCCTTGAAGGGGAGGCGAAGCCGGCAAGTGGTACATGAGGCGCTTCCCGCCGTTGAGGCATTCCACAAAGACCATTGAGCTGAGACCAAAGATCACTCCACCTACTAATGTGTACATCAATAGTTTGGCATCGAAATTGGGAAAAGACGAGGCGACAAAATGCATGTCAGGCATTCCGAGAAATGAAGCCGTCAGATACCCCACCAGGGCCGCGACCACGGATGGGAAGAGAGCTTGATAGGCTAAGGATCCAACAAAGAGCGCTTCAATGCCAAACAAGGCACCAGCCAAGGGAGCGCCAAAGACTGACGCAAAGCCTGCGCTTAAGCCGCAAATGACCAACGTCTTCCGATCATACAATTCACATTTCAAGATATCTGCGACAAAAGAA
>JAOUNC010000391.1 GCA_029881175.1 Nitrospirota bacterium
CTGATCCTGTTAAAATTTTCTGGGAGTTGTCATTCTTTTATAGGTAATCTGCCATCATAATTCTGCCTCATATTTCCCCCATCACAATCATGAAGAGGTCTTCAAGGCCTTTTCGATATCATCAACCATGCGTGGCGTGAGGGGTTGTTCTTTAGGGGCATACCGGGCGATGACTTCCCCTTGTCGGTTTACGAGGAACTTTTGAAAGTTCCAAGTGATTTCTCCTTGAAACGAGGTGTGCTCTGTCAGATACCGATATAAGGGATGCTTCTGATCGCCTACGACGGTGATTTTGCTGAACAATGGGAATTCCAGAGAATATTTGGTATAGCAAAACTCTGCAATCTCTTTATTGTCACCAGGTTCTTGTTTGCCAAAGTCGTTGGCCGGAAAGGCTAAGATCGTAAACCCTTGCTCACGGTATCGTTCATACAACGTTTGTAAGCCGGCATATTGCGGCGTGTTTCCACAAAAACTCGCCGTGTTCACAATCATCACCACCTTCCCTTCGAACTCGCGTAATTGGCGAGGTTTCCCGTCAATATCATCCATCGTGAAATCGTAAATCTGAGCAAGCTGCACGACCTGATCTCCATTCACGTGGGATGTTGACGAAGTCAGGGTGATGGGAGGGTGGGCAAGTGCCTTTTCATCGAGAGAGGGGGAGTAAACGAGGACAGCCATGACTGACAGGCTCAGGAATAATGTTTTGAAAGCCAATGCGCGAATGTGGAACATGTCGGATCCTCCAATGAATGAAAGAAGCTCAAGTCCTGAGTCCTTCCAGTCTAATACTCTTGAGAATTTCAGTGCAAATAATGACAATGGTATTTATGGGCTTGTCGATCAAATGTGAAATCATGCGGATAGTGATGTCCACGGCTAAGGTAAAGGGCCAATCCATTGAGTGAATTGCTTCAGGAGATCCTGCTTTTTGCCAATCCCACCAATGAATGTCTCAAATTTGCCATCGACATACAGAGCCAACGTCGGGAGTGATTGAATTTCCAGTTCTCCGGGAATGAGAAAATTCTCTTGCACATTCATTGTATAGATGATCAGACGGTCTCCAACCTCAGCTTGAAGGAGTTCGAGTTCTTTCAGAAGCGCTTGGCAATGCCCACAGCCAGGCTGCCAGAATTCCACTAAAACGGGAACTGTAGCCTTTTCTACAATTTCATCAAATTTACGATCCTCAATTTCTTGAATCATGCGATGGGATGTCTGTTCTGACCGCTGCTTTTATCAATGGGATATAAAGATAACCTGACAGAGAAAAAATAACGGTTCTTCTCATATTTCAATCAAGAGGGCAAATGGATCGGTCATAAAATGTGAACGAAGTCCTACTGGGTGGATCGAAGTGGCGGTGGTTCGAAAATCTACCTGATTGGCTGCTGTGAATTCCAGGGGGGTTGTTTTGAGTAAATTGGAATGAAGTCCCCAATGAAGAATGGTGAGGTATTGTCCTACATTCCCTTTTCGACCCAACTCTTTTAAAAATTTATAGGGGGAAGCCTTATAGACTTCCCCCTGTATTGGGGTTTTGGTGAAATCACTCAATGATGTAACAAAAAAAGTGCTGAATTTTTTCCTATTGAAACGTGAGGGTTTCTAGTTTGGCATTTGCGCGGTGAACCAGGTGGAAATACCCTTCATGCCGTTCCGTTCCACGTTTGACCCATCCCATACGGCAAACGCGACCGGGAAGCTCAATCCGTCCTTGAATTGCACATCGTTCGGATCATTCGTTTCCAAACTCCGCTTCATCACCACCCGCCAGGTGGGGCCGCTGCAGCAGCCACCTTTCAACGCACCATAGGGTTCCCATAGTCCATTCCCCAGGACATCTTGCGAAGCTTGTGTGGTCAATGTGCTGAATCCGTTGGCATTTAAATCTTCCACTGAACCGATCCGCATGTCGGGATCTGACATAATGTTGCCAGACCAAATCCCTTCATTAAATGGTCCGAGGCTTCTCCCAATTCGGTCGGGATAGGTCACACCGCCTGCTGGCTCTTCATAATAGTAATCCCAGGCGATAGAAGGATATTGATTGTCCACATCCCACATACCCGCCACACCCCGCCCTAAGTCTTTTTGCCATTCTGCGTTCCACCGCCAAATATTCACCGTGCCGCCTGATTGGCCCATACATTGGAAGGGGGGTGCGCCAGCTTTTTGTACGGGAAATTGCACCGCCACTTGATCCCTAAAATCTTGTGGCCCAATGGTAGTGTTATTCAAGGTTTGATCTCCCCAATTCGCCCACACGCCAATCTCAGTGCCGTTGGTGGCCATTTTAATCATGACGGTCTTGACGGAAATATTGGGGTGCATGGGAGTGGTAATGGTCTGACCGCTTAACGGTGCGACGATACCAGGAACGGACTCCCACACAGGATTGGCCGCATCCATGGGTATTGGACCGGAAATTTTGCCGACCGGGATTGTCAGCGGTTGAGAGACGGCCAGGGGAATCTGCCCAAGCGTGGCGAGGACGCTTCCCATTAAAGTGAATGTCAGGAATCCAACTTTCAACAGGGAAGATCCGGGGATGTGGAGCTTCATTGATCGCCTCCTTTAGAAAGGTCCAACACAAAAAAATGTCTTTTGTGAAGAAGTATCCCGTGAATTCCAGAAAGATTCAAATGAATAATGTGAGAACCTTAGACAGAACACAATGTTTTCAGTCCAGCTTGAGGCGGTGATTTGGGCGATTAGGAAGTATTCTATTTCGAGGCAAGTCCCTTATTGGACCGGTAGGTTAGAACGGTGAAAGGCTGATCGTCGATACACGATATAACTTCCGACAACAAGGCTGACAACAATCATGGTGGTACGTGTCGAGTGAAACCCACCAAACAGTTGCGTGACCACTTCACTGAGGCATCCCAATGCTAAATAGAGCAGATATCCGTAAAATGCCCAGAGGCGTTGCCTCCAGAACCCATACCCTAAAAGCCCATGAATGACGGGGTGTTGATATTTCACGATTTCTCCAGTCACACCTCCGAATGTACTACCGAACACTTTTAAGGCGTAGTTCGGGTAGGCCGAAATCCATATAAAGTCAAACACCCCGGCCACAACCAGCAATAGACCAAACATTCGAATATCCCAGGCTTTTACCCAGATGACACTGCCCAAATATTTGGTTTTGACATAAGCATGTGGGTTCATATCCATGGCTTAGATCTGTGACAACACAGGAGACTGTACGACAAGGGACCGGCAAGGTCTTAATGA
>JAOUNC010000033.1 GCA_029881175.1 Nitrospirota bacterium
CCAATTTTCACTACTACGACCATTCATCAATATTGCCTGTGCACAAACCGAGAAGAGGGCTATGTCGTATCAACCCATTGAAAATTACGGACTGATCGGAAACATGCGCACCACAGCGCTGGTGGGAATGAACGGGTCCATTGATTGGTTCTGCTTTCCTCATTTTGATTCGCCAAGTGTATTTGCCGCCATTCTGGATGAGAAGAAAGGCGGAAGATTTTCTATTGCCCCAGTCCCCAATAACATCAAATCCAAACAATATTATTGGCCAGACACCAATGTGCTCGTCACCCGATTTCATTCCACCGATGGAGTCGGTCGCGTGATTGATTTTATGCCGGTTGGAAAGGATGCCGCCGATTGCACCCAACATGGGATTGTGCGACGCATCCAAACCATTCGCGGGACCATGACGTTTCGTTTGGAATGTCAGCCTTCCTTCAACTATGGCCGCGACACGCATACCCTCACCGTGGACGCACGAGGCGGCATCTTTCAGTCACCACACCTTTCACTCCGTATGGGTGCGACCATCCCGCTTCAACAAGAGGGCAATATTCTTGTGGCCGAGTTCACCCTGCAAGAGGGAGAAAATGTCGATGTCTGTTTGCAAGCCATGGAATCTGATGACCTGTCCTCCGGATTCTGCCCTGAAATCTATGCCGAAAAATTATTCACCCAAACCGTCGGGTACTGGCGGACCTGGTTATCCAAATGCACCTATTCAGGTCGATGGCGAGAGATGGTTCACCGTTCAGCTTTGGTCCTGAAGCTTCTGACCTTTCAACCTACAGGAGCTATTGTGGCGGCCCCAACATGTAGCCTTCCTGAAGGCATTGGCGGCGAACGCAATTGGGATTACCGGTATACCTGGATTCGCGATGCGGCCTTTACGCTCTATGGTCTTTTACGCATTGGCTTCACCGACGAGGCCTCACAATTTATGCATTGGCTGGAAGCCCGCTGCCATGAACTGGCGCCAGATGGCTCCCTCCAAATTATGTATGGCATTGATGGCCGGCATACGCTGACTGAAGAAACACTCGATCATTTGGAAGGCTATCGTGGCTCCTCGCCCGTCCGCATCGGGAATGGTGCCTATAATCAATTGCAACTGGATATTTATGGTGAATTGCTGGACTCCGTCTATCTCTACAATAAATATGGCACACCGATTTCATATGACCTGTGGAAGCATCTCCGCCGTCTGATTAATTGGGTCTGCGACAACTGGCAACGAACTGATGAAGGCGTGTGGGAAGTACGCGGCGGGCAACAACATTTCGTCTATTCGAAACTGATGTGTTGGGTCGCGGTGGATCGTGGCATTCGCTTGGCCGACAAACGTTCCTTTCCGGCAGATCGGGAACGTTGGCTCAAAGTACGAGATACCATTTATGAAGAAATCATGGAAAAGGGCTGGGACAGTCAACGCAAGGCCTTTGTTCAACGCTATGGCAGTGATTCATTGGACGCCGCCAATTTAATGATGCCCTTAGTCTTTTTCGTCTCTCCCACAGACCCGCGCATGCTGAAAACACTGGATGCCACACTTCAAACGCCAGAGAAAGGAGGATTAGTCGCGAACGGATTAGTGTATCGCTATAACATTGCGGAATCGACCGATGGCCTCAACGGGGAAGAAGGCACCTTTAACATTTGTACATTTTGGTTGGTGGAGGCCCTGACGCGTGCCGGTCAGGCAGATCGCAGTCGGCTAGAAGATGCCCGGCTCATGTTTGAACAAATGCTCGGATATGCGAATCATTTAGGCCTCTATGCCGAAGAAACAGGCCATCATGGCGAGGCCCTTGGAAATTTCCCTCAAGCCTTTACCCATCTCGCACTCATCAGCGCCGCCTTCAACCTGGATCGGGCCTTAGGCAAATAGCCTCCTCCATTCCCGTTCTATTCGCTCATTGTGATGAGTGGCATTCCGTTCAGCATGGGCTTGACCAAAAAACGATTTCCTCAATAGTGGGTTCACTAGTCGATGAGCCTTCACCCTCACCCGACCTTCTACCTGATAGGGCGAGGGAGTGTTGAAATAGATGAGTTGAGCGTTGAATCTCTCTACAAATTTCCCCATCAATTGCTAATAAAAAAGGCTTTCCGGAGTTGATGGAACGACCCCGGAAAGCCTGTTGAACATAGAAATATAACAGCTTAGGCTTGGTGCATGTGCTGGCTGAGATAATTTTCAGCGCCTACTTGCTTGATTGTTTCGATTTGTGTCTCAATCCAATCGATATGTTCTTCCTCACTGGTGAGAATCACTTCCAGTTTTCCGCGAGTATTGAAATCTCCCACTTTGACACAATGCTCAATCGCTTCAGTTAACAATTTCACTGCCTCATGCTCCAATCCCAAATCCGACTTAAGCTGTTCCGGCACCGTTTCGCCAATTTTTAGCGTTCCCAGCCGTTGTAAGTTTGGGAATCCATCCAAAAACAGGATATGTTCAATGATTTGTTCCGCATGCTTCATTTCATCAATCGCATGTTTACGAATTTCGTTATGCAACAACGTATAGCCCCAATTCCCGCACATCTCCCCATGGAGAAAATACTGATTGATCGCAGTTAATTCATTCGTCAACACTTTATTCAGAAAATCGACGACACCTTTTTTGGCTTTCATGAAATCCTCCTTGAGTGATAATAGACCGGCCTTTGAAATTCAAAAATTCTTTTCTTCACATAACATGAATTTTTTCTATGTTGTTCCTGTTTCTTTGGTTATTTTATCGGTCCCTTCTTAGCTTGGTCAAGACTTTTATGTAAGTGAAAATAACTAATACTGATTTTTCTTCTCAAAATCGTTGAGGGGAATGCTCAAGATCAATCATGAGTCAAATACTCCGGAGATCGCCCATCAGGTGATCGTCACCGCAGTACCACTGATGCTCACCATGAGCATACTTCCATTCTCGCCCATGACTTCATAATCTAAGTCGATACCCACAATAGCGTTCGCCCCAACCGCTAACGCTTCTTCTTGAATTTCACGAAAAGCGGTTTCCCTTGCTCGCGCCAATTCCTTTTCATACGAACCGGATCGTCCCCCCACCACATCCCGAACTCTGGCAAAGAAATCGCGGACAAAATTAGTTCCCAGGATCGCTTCACCGGTGACTACCCCTAAATATTCCGTAATCCGATGACCTTCAATATTAGGTGTTGTCGTCAAAATCATGGCCTGCTCCTTTCAACTTTGCAGTTCATCATTCTTGAGAAACACGTCGCTCTCGCTCGCAAAACACCATCGTGTTTGAAGGCCTCCTCCAAGTCGAAACGGGCTGGTTTTTTTCAAGTTGAACGTTGGCAAAATATAGACCAGAAAAAAAACCTCTCTTCCACACATTCTGTGCATAACATGGTGGTGAGCGCTTTGTTTAGCGTGAATCTTCAAGGATTGACAAAGAATTGAGCAAATTGCCTAATTATTAGGCATAGTATGAATATATTTCTAACCTGCTACATTTGGTGGTGTAGTTTTTTTGGCATCGTCGTAAAAGTAGAAAATATCTTTTTGTCAACATTTCTTTATTCAATTTTTACAGAAAAATTGGTAGATATTTTCACGAAACTCTTGCAAATGACATTATCCACAGAATTCATTAAAATCTGTTGATAGGCAGCCAATTTTATGAACTTGGCCCTGATTATTTATAGACTTTTAGCCTTTTTTCCTTGGCGCCTCTTCAGGAGCAACCGATCGGTGATTGAAGCCAATCTCTCATGCTTCATGAATAAAATCTCAGGACAAATGGGCCATGGAAAAAGCGCAGGGGATGTTGATTTCTGCCTCCCTATGATCGCTTAGGTCGTCCATATTCTTTCCTCATCGCCATAGGTATCTTTCCTTGCGCATCACTTCTGAAATCATGGCGATTGAGTGTGTATTTTTACGACCCTGCTCAAAAAACAGTCAAAATGCTCAACCCATTCTCTAGCTTGATCAAGGAAAGCCAACATGGAATTTATCCACAATGTTATACCCATTTTCTCGGGATGATTGCCCCCTCACTCAGTCGACTATTTCAGACGATGTCTGTATCGTAGACACGAACGATGCGCGACCCACCAGGCCATTATGACGCTGACTGATTTGCCATGCTGAGACACCAGTTAGCTTTGCGACCACAACTTATTTAACTTTACTGACTAAGGACATTATTTGTGCCGTCACAATTTGTTCACCTTCATCTGCACACGCAATATAGTCTCCTTGACGGAGCCAACCAACTCAACCCGCTCTTTCAACAAGTGAAAGATTTTGGGATGCCCGCCGTAGCCATGACCGACCACGGCAACCTGTTTGGCGCAATTGATTTTTATCAAAAAGCCAAAAACCTCGGCATCAAACCCATCATTGGCTGTGAAGCCTATATGGCTCCTGGCAGCCGGACTCAAAAATCCGGACACCTCGCACACAATGAGTATTATCATCTGATTTTGCTCGCGACCAATCAAGTGGGCTATCACAACCTCATCAAACTTTCCAGCAAAGCCTACCTGGAAGGGTTTTATTACAAACCCCGAATGGACAAAGAACTCTTACGTGAGCATCACGAAGGGCTCATTGCCCTGTCGGGATGTTTAAGCGGTGAAGTCCCGCAATTAATCGGGCAACATGACCTTGAAGGGGCAATGCAAGTTGCGGATGAATATCGATCCATTTTTGGCAAGGATCATTATTACTTAGAAGTGCAGGCCAATGGATTGGAACAACAGCAGATTGCCAATCGCGGACTAATGGAGATTCATCGGAAACTCGGCATTCCATTAGTTGGGACAAACGATTGTCATTATCTCACCAAACGCGATGCCCGCCCCCATGAAATCATGCTGTGCTTGCAGACGGGGAAAACGCTCAAAGATCCCAACCGCATGAAGTTTGATACGGATCAGTTATATGTAAAGTCCACCGAAGAAATGGTCGCGGAATTTGCCGAGTTTCCTCGGGCCGTCTTGAATACCACGCAAGTCGCTGAACAATGCGACCTCTCCCTTGAATTCGGCGCCACATACCTCCCGGATTATCATGTGCCCGAAGGCCAAACGCATAACTCCTATCTCCAAAATCTCTCTGAAGAAGGCCTGCGTCAGCGCTTGCGCGAACGTCCAACATCCATTCCCCTTGAGGCCTATCAACATCGTTTAACCACTGAGTTAGCGGTCTTGAATGCCATGGGCTATGCCGGCTACTTCCTGGTCGTCTGGGACATTATTAATTTTGCGCGCTCACGCAAAATACCTGTGGGACCGGGACGCGGCTCTGCCGCAGGAAGCCTGGTCGCCTACGCCCTCCGCATCACCGACCTGGATCCACTGTCCTACAACCTGCTCTTTGAACGCTTCCTGAATCCTGAACGAGTGAGCATGCCGGATATCGATATGGACTTTTGCATGGACCGTCGAGGAGAAGTCATCAATTACGTGATTGAGAAATATGGGGAAGCGCACGTCTGCCAAATCATTACCTTTGGGACGCTGGGCGCTAAAGCCGCCATTCGTGATGTGGGACGGGTCATGGATTTCCCCTATGCCGAAGTCGACAAGGTCGCAAAGTTGGTGCCCACGCAACTCAATATCACCCTGAAAGACGCGCTCAATCAGGAGCCCCGCCTGCAGGAATTAGTCGACCAGGAACCCGGCATGAAAGAACTCATGGATACGGCCATGGCCTTAGAAGGTTTGGCTCGCCATGCCTCCACCCATGCCGCCGGCGTGGTCATCTCGCAGAAACCACTTATGGAGCATGTACCGCTCTATAAGACCAGCAATGACGAAATCGTCACGCAATATACGATGACCGATCTGGAAAAAGTCGGGTTGGTCAAGTTTGACTTCCTCGGCTTGAAAACACTGACCATGATTCACGAGGCAGTCAGAATGGTCAATGCCTCCCCGTTGGTTTCGCCCCCGCTCGACCTCAACAATTTAGTGCTGGATGATCCAGCCACCTTCGCGCTATTAAGTTCCGGCAAGACCGCGGGCATTTTCCAGCTGGAAAGTTCCGGCATGCGAAACCTGTTAGTCAAAATCAAACCTGAAACATTTGAAGATCTCATCGCAATTTTGGCGCTCTATCGTCCCGGCCCTTTGGAAAGCGGCATGGTGGATGACTTCATCAAACGAAAACGCGATCCCTCGCAAATCGTCTATGCCCCACCCGAGGTGGAACCCATCTTAAAAGAAACCTATGGCGTCATTGTCTACCAAGAGCAAGTCATGGCCATTACCAATAAGCTGGCTGGCTTCTCTTTGGGACAAGCCGATTTACTTCGACGCGCCATGGGGAAGAAAAAGCATGATGAGATGGCGAAGCAAAAAGCCTTATTCATTTCCGGGTGCGTCGAACGGGGCATCGCAGAATCAGTCGCGGAAAAAATATTTGACCAAATGGCCTTTTTCGCCGGCTACGGATTCAATAAATCCCACTCCGCCGCCTACGCCCTGGTGACCTATCAGACCGCCTACCTCAAAGCACATTATCCCACTGAATTCATGGCAGCCCTCCTCACCATCGAAATGGGCAATACCGACAAAATGGTGGGCTACTTTACCGAATGCCGGGATTTGGGAATAAAAATACTTCCCCCCGATGTGAATCAGAGCTTAAAGAATTTCAGCGTGGTGCCGGAAGGAATTCGATTTGGACTGGCCGCCATTAAAAACGTGGGACAAAATGCCGTCGACATCATCTTGGAGTCCCGCGACGCAGAGGGGGAGATGACCTCATTCGTCGATTTTTGTTGCCGGGTGGATTCCCAAAAGGTCAATAAACGTGTCGTCGAAGGCCTGATCAAAGTCGGCGCCTTCGATTCCATGGGCACCTCACGGGCGAGCCTGTTTGAAGCCCTTGATCCAATCATGGATCACGCCACCACTGTTCAACGCAACAAGCGACAAGGCCAAACCAGCCTGTTTGATCTCCCCTCAGAAGACACCGCTGTTGCGGACACGAATAGCTTCGGATTCACCATTCCCCAGAAACCGGAATGGTCACAAAATGAACTGTTACAATATGAACGCGAACTGACCGGCTTTTATATTACCGATCATCCTCTCAACCGTCATCGCATGGCCATCGCCCATTTTTCCACATGCTCCACCGAATCACTCAGAGAAATACGGGATGAGCGAGAAGTCAAACTCTGCGGCGTCATCTCCAGCATCAAAATCACGACCACCAAAAAAGGAAATCGGATGGCCTATGTCCAATTAGAAGACTTGAAAGGCACCGTCGAGGCCATTATTTTCCCGGAAGCCTTCAAAAACCATGAGGAGATGCTCAAGCCGGACGCCGTCATTCGTATCACCGGAGCAGTAGATCTTATGGATAATGGTGCTAGAATAAAAGTCACGAGAGTGGAACTGGTGCCACAATTAGAATGTGAAACCGTGAAACACGTGACGCTGAAGATTCACGAACCAGACGTGCAGCCTGACAATCTGGTAGACTTGAAAAATATTTTTGAACGACACCCTGGACCGACACCTATTTCCCTAGCCTTTCATCTACAGCCGGACCTGACAGCCAACCTGTCGAAGCTACCGAATGTCGGCATTTCCCCTACACCGGAATTTTTAGAAGAAGTGGAGCATTTGTTGGGAACATCGACGGTCGCCTTCCACTAATTGCCCTCTACCAAGGAGCCTGCCAGTGCGTGAATATTTAGATTTCGAAAAACCACTCAAAGATCTCGAAGGACGCGTGGCGAAATTAGTCAAGTCCAAGTCCAAGAAAAATTCCGTGCTAGAGGCCATTGAGAAAAGTACCGAACAGATAGCTAACATGGAACAGGAAATCTTCGCCAACCTCACGCCTTGGCAACGCAGCCAAATTGCCCGGCATCCCCAACGCCCGTCCATTTCTGACTATTTAGAGGAAATCACCGATAACGTCATCGAACTCCATGGGGATCGCTTGTTTGGAGAAGATCGGGCCATCATCGGAGGGTTTGCCACCTGGAACGACCGCTCGATTATGGTCATGGGCAATGAAAAAGGTAAGTCGCTGAAAGAACGCATGCGCCGGAACTTTGGCATGGCCAAACCGGAAGGCTATCGCAAAGCCCTGCGTCTCATGAAACTCGCCGAAAAATTTCAACGGCCGATTGTCACCTTTATTGATACCCCGGGGGCCTATCCTGGCATCGATGCCGAGCAGCGAGGTCAGGCGGAAGCCATCGCCCGGAATTTATTGGAAATGATCAGACTGCAGGTGCCCATTATCGCGGTGGTCACCGGCGAAGGAGGAAGCGGCGGAGCCTTGGCATTAGGCGTGGCGGATCGGGTGCTCATGTTAGAGCATGCCATCTATTCCGTCATTTCACCAGAAGGCTGTGCCGCGATCTTATGGGGTGATCCCTCAAAATCTGCCACGGCTGCCACGGCCTTGCACATGACCGCTCCGGAATTACGCCAGCTCAACATCATTGATGATATTATTCCCGAGCCATTAGGGGGAGCCCATCGCAATGTGCCACTCATGGCCAAGCATCTCTCTCAGGCACTCAATACCCATTTTCTCCAACTCCAAAAAATCCCGATTCCAAAATTGCTCAAACAACGGGAAGCGAAGTTTCGAAGCCTCGGAGCCTTTGACTCAGCCCATACGGACCACACCGAGAAAAAAAGGGCCAAGACCGCAAACTCTTAATGAGAAAATCGATATCGCCTCAATCGAAGAGAATCTCTAATACCCATTGCCCCCAATAATGACGATATCCCCCAGCTCAAGTCTCAATGGGTCTTGACTCTCAACAACCAAATTAGGGAAAAAATAAGGGTGATTCCCTGGTGAGTCTCCGATATCAACGAGAGAACCACGCCCATCGGATCAGTCGAAATATGTTTGAGAACGGATTAAGAAGAAGTTGAAGGATTGGAAGGAGGGTCCATGTCCTCAGGTTGAGGGTAAAGTTTCTGTATCCGTTCAACCAGGGGCCGCACTTCAGGAGTGGAATCTCGGGATGGCTCACTGGGCCCATGCTCCCAGGTCAGCTCCGAAAATCCTTCTTCCTCAAACGATTGTTGAATCACTGTGACAAGGGCTTCCAACGTGACCTCATCACCCAACATTAAATTCAACACGCGTTCGTCCTTCTTGGTGGGTGGCGGGGTTTCATGCAACAAGGCCCAACACCGGTTAAACACGTTCTCACGGACAGATGCGGGGGCATTGAGCGACTCGAGATCAGACGTACATAACGCCAGGACCATCAGCACAAACTGAAGATCGGGCAATTCGGGTTGCTGAAGATCTAAGCGCTGCATAGTCCTATGGTACCCATGATGCGATAATCCTGACAAGCACATGATGCAACTCCAAGAACAAGAAGCCCTCACAAAACTCATCGACCGCATCGGATCGGCCCATGCCGGCAAACGATTGGAAATGCAAGCCCATTATTCGGCTCTGCTCTTGGGTGGCCATCATATCCATATCCACATGGAAGAATTTCCCGCCATTGCCTGGCTGCTCAAAACATCATTGAAAGCCACAGGGCTCTGGAACCGGGCCGTCCAAAACTCCACCAACTATCGTATTGTCGAGCATGATGTCCCTCTTCCTCACCTCCCGCCAGCCTTTGAGGGATTTCGCATTTTGCATATCTCAGATCTCCACATCGAAGGCATGATTGATAAAGGGCAGGCCCTTCAAACCGCCCTTTCCACCTTAGACTACGATGTCTGTGTCCTCACCGGCGACTTTCGATTCCGAACCTATGGCTCCTATGACAAAACCTTGCGACTCATGGAAAAGCTCGTCAACACCATGCACGCCCCATATGGCGTCACTGGCATCTTGGGCAATCATGATTGGCTGGAAATGGTGCCTGGCCTCGAAGACTGCGGAATTCGCATGTTACTCAATGAAACCCAGTCGCTCGAAAAAGGCTCAGATGCCATTTGGCTCTTAGGCTTAGATGACGTGCATTACTACGAAACGGGCGACCTGCAAAAAACAGTCGCCGCCGCACCAACCGACGCCGTCCGCATTCTTCTCGTGCATTCCCCGGAAATCATTCCCGAAGCCTCCGCCGCCGGAATGGATCTCTATCTGTGCGGCCATTCCCACGGAGGACAAATCTGTCTACCAGGCGGGAGCCCCATCATCACCCATTGCCGCTGCGCCCGGTCCTACAAAGCCGGCCCCTGGCAACATGAAACCATGCGCGGCTACACCTCACGCGGCGTCGGCACATCCCTCTTTCCCATCCGTCTCTTCTGCCAACCCGAAATCATCATCCACACCCTCCGCAAAGCCCCAACCGAATTCCAATCTGTGAGCACGGTCACACCTGTCGCATTCAAAAAAAGTCCGTTCTTAACAATCCCGGAAGGATGTCCAACCCCATCCTCATCCCTCCATTGCTAGACAAAAATCTCCCCTTCCCATGGTCACCTGAGCCCTCCATCTATCATTCAAGCCATCCGTCTTCGGACAGCCATCTGAATTCGTCATTCACATCAGTATTGAACGGGAATCCATCTGACTCTTCTCGCATTTTCCTTTCTCCCCTATTCACTTCCACATTCAGCTCTCATCCTCATTGACCGATAAATACATTGTAGACGTCAAAAACGCCAAATCCTCGAGCACAATGTCAAAACCAACACACATGGACCAGCCCACCAGAACCCGTCTCGAACAGAATATCTTCCCTGCCGCGCATCAAGCCTGTGAACCATGGGATGCATTTCTGTGGCACACAGGCAGAGGCGGAGCCATCGATACGCATGTGGCGCATTCAGCCCAAGCACTGGCCATTGATGTCTTCGGCACCATCAAAACCTCTCCAGATCGTGATGGAATTCTTGATGCCCTCGCGGGGACCATTGGTCTGCCAATAGGAGGTCCCTGGACCATCACCCTGGAATGGCTCCCTCGCCCAACGTTGCTCAATGAACCTCATCCGACCCAAGTGGATGTCTATGTAGAAAATTCCCACTCGATCATCCTCTTTCAATGCAAATTCACCAACCAGGATGAAGTGGCCTGTTCACAAACGGAGAAGCAAAATGGCTCCATCCCGTGCAATGGAAATTATGAACCACAAATCAATCGCAGAGAGGATATGACCAATCGTTGTGCCTTAAGCGGACAAGGCATTCAGTATTGGGACATCATTCCGAAGGTCTTTCATCTCGATGCCGAAACCGATTATCAGCCCTGCCCCTTCGCCGGACCAGCCTACCAATGGATGCGCAATCTCGTGGTGGCCTATAAGGTGGCCCGCCAGAAAAACAAGCAACCAGCAGTGGTCATCGTCTATGCCGATCATCCCGGCCTGCCTGTGGCACAAAAGGTCAGGTCCGACGTATGGACGGCATTCACCAAAACCGTTCGACAGGATCAAGTGTCATTACACGTGTGTTCGTATCAGGACATCCTCACGCTCGCGCAAGAAACAATCAGACATGGCGGTGATGAGCCAACGGTATGGAAGCAATTAGGCGAGTGGGTCAACAGAAAAATATCGGCGATCAATGCAGCTCAAAAAAAACGGAAAAGAAAAAGTCCTTCCCGCTCCAACACGAGGTCGGCGCATCGCTGATGGACATGAGGAAAATGGCAAACGCGAATTCTTTACGGAAGACTAGACACAAGCACGACTCCCGCCCCCATACTCGATTGTCATCCTAAACCTCCCCTCATTGTCATCATGAGACGGCGGCGACGGATTGGTGCTCCAAGCGAACCCACGTTGGGTGCACTGATCATCTTTCATAAGTCAATACTCATGCCTGACCCCAGACTTGACCTCTGATTTTCGCAAACCCACGTCGAGTCAGCCCCCCCCTTCCCGCATCGTCATTCCTGCGGGCTTTGGCAGGAATCTCCCAAGTCCGTCATCCCCGCAAGTGGTCGGCGGGAATCTAGTTAAAACAGAACGAAGATGGATCCCCGATAACGACTGTCGGGGATGACGGAGGGTTGATGGCCGCTCGATGACGAATGTCGGGGGTGACGAGTTCGGATGGATATGCGATGACGACTGAGAAAAGTTTTGTAAACCTTCGTGAATTGGGCTGAGATCAAATTCTTCGCGGAACCCTTGCCCTATGCGAAATCGAATGGATCATGAGGGCAAGGAGGGCAAGAGATGAGGAAGTGATTGGCATGCGGGAAGGACGGATGTTGATACGGAAAGATTCAATAGTGGCTAGAAGGGTAGCTTGAGGCCACCGGGGAGGTTCTTGAGGCCTTTGGTCGGAAGATTCTTTTCTAACAGACTTTTGAGGAGATCATTATGTTGCGTAACCC
>JAOUNC010000034.1 GCA_029881175.1 Nitrospirota bacterium
GCTTGCGAGCCTGAAGTTTCAATTCTTGGACCTGAGTAAAGACGTATCCTGGGAGTCGTTGAATTCGGTAGAAAGGTTCCATTGTCAATGAGAAATAAAGAAATGACCCTCAATTTGAGGGAGCGTGAGAATAGCGAACGGTATCATATAAAAAGAGATTTTATTCTAGATGAGGGAATGAAACCAGTCAATTTCGAAACACCCGATTTTGAGAAAAAAGTCAAAGAACTTTTTGCTGCGTTGGCTCAACCCATTGGCGCCGCGTTCGATTGTTTGCCGGAGGCTGCCCCTTTTGCGATAATGCCGGTCCACTGTCTCTCCAAGAAAGGGTTATGATGGCACGACTAGGCGTTAACGTGGATCATGTTGCCACAGTCCGACAGGCTCGTGGCGGACATGAACCTGATCCCATTATGGCCGCCTCCCTCGTCCAATTAGCCGGGGCTGAAGGCGTGGTGGTCCACCTCAGGGAGGACCGCCGTCATATTCAAGACCGCGATCTGTCGATTCTCCGGGAAACGGTCCATACCCAATTGAACTTAGAAATGGCCGCCGAAGATTCTGTCGCGAAAATCGCCCTCCAGATCAAACCCGATATTGCGACCTTAGTCCCGGAACGCCGCCAAGAACTCACGACGGAGGGGGGTCTGGACGTTATCGAACATCAAGATCGCATTCAATCCATGGTGTATCTTCTCCATGAAGGAGGGATTACGGTTAGTTTGTTTGTTGACCCGGATGAGCGCCAAATTCGAGCAGCGCACAAAGTCAAAGCTGATTTCGTGGAACTGCATACCGGTCGTTACGCCAATACCCGACGCCAACAAGAAATCGACATTGAATATGAGGCCCTCGTTCAATCCGCCAAGCTCGCTGCCACATTAGGGCTCCGTGTCAGTGCCGGTCATGGCCTCAATTATCACAATGCGCACCGATTAACCCAGATTCCCGAAATTGAAGAATTTAATATTGGGCATAGCATTATCGCTCGGGCTCTTTTTGTCGGACTTGAACGCGCCGTTCTTGAAATGAAAGCCCTCCTCACATAGAAAGCGTCAAACACTTCATCTCCGTCCCTACAGAATGATCATGTGGCTCGTCACTCCAGAACAGATGCAAGAGCTTGATCGTCGGACCATTCACGACGCCAACATTCCTGGGACCACTTTGATGGAACGAGCCGGAGCCGGGGTGGTTACACACTTGCTTCAGCATGCAGGTTCTCCAAAAGGGAAAAACGTCGTCGTGTTCTGCGGGAAAGGGAATAATGGGGGCGATGGGTTGGTGGTCGCTCGACTCTTGTTAGCCAAAGGAGCCCGCCTGAAGGTGCTCTTGATGGCTCCCTATCAAGAGCTCAGTAAAGATGCCAAAACCATGTATCGACGTTTGACGAAAAAGACGAAACCTTCTCATATTCTCGTTCGACCCAGTCAGAAAATTGTGGAATCCTTAGCGCAAGATGCCCATATCCTCATTGATGGACTATTCGGAACAGGCCTTTCGTCATCTTTACGCGATCCCTACACCACCGTGATTCACGCGATCAATACTTCCCGAGCCTATACGGTGGCCATCGACATCCCCTCAGGATTAGACAGTGCAACAGGGGCGATTTGGGGGACCGCCGTGAAGGCGGATCTGACGGTGACGTTTGGCTGTCCAAAAATCGGCCTCTATGTCGGGGAGGCCATTGATCAGGTTGGGCACATTGAAGTGGTGGATATTGGCATTCCTGATGAATATGTCCAGAGCTTGAATCCCCAGGCCCAGCTCCTCACGCACGAACTGATCCGCCCACTGATTCCTCCCCGTCGCGCATCAGCCCATAAGGGAACGTTTGGACATGTCGGCATTGTGGCTGGATCCCCCGGGAAGGCCGGGGCCCCAGCCCTGGCAGCGCTCGGAGCGCTTCGTGTCGGCACAGGCCTCGTCACGGTTGGCACCCCCAAGACCGTCGCGCCTATTGTGGAATCCAAGCTTTTAGAAGTCATGACCATGGGCTTACCGGAAACGCCCGAACACCTGCTAGGCTTTGAGTCCTATCCAACGCTTACTTCTTTTTGCCGAGACAAATCGGCTCTGGCATTTGGGCCTGGATTAGGGGTTTCTTCCTCGACAACCAAACTGCTCTCTCAACTTCTTCCACAACTTCATGCTCCCTGCGTGCTGGACGCTGATGCCCTTAATAATTTGGCCTCTACTCTGAATGTCTTATCAACGATGAAACAGCCTCCGGTACTCACGCCACACCCCGGAGAAATGGCCAGACTTGTCTCGCAGGCTTCTTCTCAAACGATCAATGAAGATCGAATCGGCGCCGCCAGCACATTTGCCACTACACATCGGGTCATTCTCGTCTTGAAGGGTGCCAATACCGTCATTGCTCACCCTCATGGCCAAATCGCTATTTGTCCAACGGGGAATCCTGGAATGGCATCCGCCGGTATGGGAGATGTACTGACCGGTATGATTGCAGGACTTTTGGCACAAGGCCTCCCTTCATGGGACGCAGCCAGAATGGGAGTCTATCTCCATGGGCTGGCGGGAGACCTGGCCGTCATGGCCACCGGAGAACCGGGTTTAATTGCCAGCGATGTCATCTCGGCCATCCCCCATGCTTTCCTCCAAGTAGCGCTTTGGAACAAGGAGAACATGCCAGCATGAGTTCTCCTACGGACGTGAGCCAAAAGTCTGGGCTCCCTTCACTCGGCTTGACCTTGGATTCAGCAGAGAAAACGCTTGCGTTTGGAGAACGGGTCGGCCATGTACTCAAAGGAGGCGATGTCCTGGCCTTAACCGGCGACTTAGGAGTTGGGAAAACACTCATCACTCGTGGAATTGCTCTGGGCTTAGGGATCCCGGCCGAACAGGTGAATAGCCCTACGTTTACGCTCATTCAAGCCTATGTGTATGATAGCTGCGTTCAGGTCATTCATGTCGACCTCTACCGCCTTGAACACCCATCGGCCATTGCCCAGCTAGGACTGGAAGACTATTTGACTCCACAGAATATTGTGATTATTGAATGGGCCGACCGATGTCTTCAGGTTCTTCCCCCTGATTATCTGGTTATTCACATGGAACATGGCAAAACCGAAACACTCCGTCACCTGACCGCAAAAGGCACAGGACCAAGAAGCGCCCATATTGTGACAACCCTCCTACATGACCTCCCTGACAATCACGCGGCATCCCAACCTTCGAACAACCGCTGACTCACTCCTGATGAAAGACCAAGAACTCTCCCCTCTCATTCGTCAGTATCAAGGGATTAAGGCGCAGCATCCTGACGCCATTTTATTTTTTCGAGTTGGTGACTTCTATGAAATGTTTTTTGAGGATGCGGAAGAAGCCTCAATGATCTTAGGCATTGTGCTGACCGCACGAGGCAAAGCCAAGGGGAATGCCATCCCCCTCTGTGGTGTGCCACACCACACAGCAACCGGATACATTGCCAAACTACTCAAAGCCGGGAAAATCGTCGCCCTGTGCGAGCAAGTTGAAGACCCGAAAGAGGCGAAAGGCCTCATTAAACGCGAAGTTGTTCGCGTCTACACCCCTGGCACGTTGTACGATCATGAGCTGCTTTCCGCTCGTGAATCCAACTATATTTCCTCAATTTTCTACTCACGAGAACCTTGTTCGAATCAACCCGCATCAGAAATCCGCGTGGGGTTGGCCACATTAGATCTTTCTACAGGAGAATTTTGGATTTCTGAAGCTCCCCTTGCCAATTCTCCGCACATGCTGGTGGATGAGCTTGTTCGTATCGATCCAAAAGAGGTGATCTTTCCGCATACCATTCATCTCGAACTTTCTCAATTACTGAAAACATTACCCATCGCCCGATTGGTTCCGCGTGATCTGCCAAGCTTTGACTTGGAAGAGAGTCGGGTCACACTCACCAACACTTTTCACGTCGACCATATTCACGAGCTTCAACTCTCTGGACTGACCGTTGGCTATCAAGCCAGTGGAGGATTGCTACAGTACCTGAATGAAACCCAACCCACCGTCGCTCATACACATTTGCGCCGCCCCTGGATTCGCCTACTCGAACAAGAGATGCAATTGGACCAGGCCACGCTTCGAAATTTAGAAATTCTTAAACCAACCTCAGAACAACGACAAAGTCCGACCTTATTCACCACAGTGGATCAGACCCAGACCCCCATGGGGACTCGACTGTTACGCCAATGGATTGTGCGTCCTCTCACCCAACTCCGAGCCATTCAAGACCGCCAGGATGTGGTCAAAGAATTGGTCAATCAGGTAGGCACTCGGATGTCGATTCGCAGTCATCTGAAATCCATCAAAGATCTCGAGCGGTTGAATAGCCGCATTGCCTTGCAAGTTGCCAATCCCCGTGACCTGATGAGTCTATATCACTCCCTGGGAAGCCTACCGGTCCTGCACCAACATTTGGCTTCCTTTCAATCTGGCATCCTGAAGACTATGTATGCCGATTGGGATTCCCTTCAGGACATATCTTCCTGGATAGCAGAATCTATTGTGGAGAGCCCTCCACTCTCGGCCAAAGAGGGCGGAATCATCCGGGAAGGCGTAAATAAAGAACTGGATGAACTTCGAGTTCTTTCAAAGGAAGGCACCAGGTTATTAGCCGAAATGGAAACGAGAGAACGCACAAGAACCGGGATCGATTCACTCAAAGTGAAGTTCAATCAGGTCTTTGGGTATTACATAGAAGTGACCAAAGCCAATTCCTCGCGAGTCCCCGAAGATTATCAACGGAAACAGACGTTGGTGAATGCAGAACGTTTTACCACAGAGGAACTCCAGGAGTTGGAAGGACGCCTTTCCAGCGCCGACCAAAAGATGAAACATTTGGAATTTGAGTTGTTTGTCGCTCTCCGTCAACGCATCGCCTCAGCCTCAGTAAACATTCAGTCCATGGCCCGTCAGTTAGCACTACTCGATGTCTTCAGCAGCTTGGCGGAAATAGCAACCCTCAACCGCTATACCCAACCAACCATCTACGAGGGTGGTACGATTCAGATCACCGAAGGGCGGCACCCGGTTATCGAGCAACTCCAGATTGCCGATAGCTTTATTCCAAATGACACAACTTTAGACCTGGACACCAATCGCCTCCTTTTGATCACCGGCCCCAATATGGCAGGTAAAAGTACCTATCTTCGGCAAGTCGCACTTATTGTGCTAATGGCACAAATGGGTAGTTTTGTCCCAGCTGATTCGGCTCGAATTGGCCTGGTAGATCGTATTTTTACTCGGGTTGGGGCAGCCGATGATTTGAGTGCCGGACAAAGCACGTTTATGGTGGAAATGAGTGAAACAGCCAAAATATTACTTTCAGCCACTTCCCGAAGCCTGTTGTTGTTAGATGAGGTTGGCCGTGGGACCAGTACGTATGATGGTTTGAGTATCGCTTGGGCCCTCGTGGAATACATTCTGGATCGAGGGATTTTGGGTGCTCGGACCCTCTTTGCCACCCATTACCACGAAATGACCCAATTGGAATCTCAACGAGAAGGAATTAAAAACTACACGGTCCTGGTGCAGGAAAAAGGGCAGGATGTATTATTTCTGAGAAAAATTATTCCAGGGAAAGCCGACAGAAGCTATGGTATTCAAGTGGCCAAATTGGCGGGCATACCGACGCAGGTGCTTCACCGCGCAAAAAATATTCTAGAGCAACTGGAACAGGACAATTCTTCCCCGAATGTATCAAGCACAGATTCTGATAAAAATCATTCTCAGGCCCACACTCCACCGTCTCCACAACCCCATATCATTTTAGAAGAAGTCAAACAGATCGACTTGTTTTCTATGACACCCCTTGAAGCCCTGAATCGTTTGGCCGATTTCAAAGCCCGCCTAAATGATTAAGGCAAAAAAAAAGGCCTGCGTGATACGCAGGCCTTTTCTTAAGACTCACTTAATCTATAAAGATTATTTTTCTGGATCCCAGACTCCTTGTCCTTGATCGGAGTAAGGAATCACGCCAGCAATGGCTGGTCCACCAGGAATTAACACATCATATTGCATCTTCCTGTTTTGTGGCCAGCTGCCATCAGCGATAGCTTTTGCGACAGGAGTTGTCCGCAAGCTATGAATGCTTCGAGGCTTATCCGGCGTTCCAGCTACCTCTTCCACAGGTTTGGCTGAAAGAATCACCCGTTTGTTTTGCTCTTTCTCCTGAACGACAATTTCAACTAATCCATAATTTGATGGTTTAGTATCGGTCATGACGGCTTGGCTTTGGGAATCTTTTCCGGCGGCCACTAACGTTGCCATGGTGGCATCATCAGCGGCATACATTTTAATGTTTTTCCCGGGAAAATATTTTTGCCAATAATATCCGCTTTCGGCATTTCCACCGAACACGGCTACATTAACCCATACCGCCTTGTCATAGGGATCTGTCACCGCAACGCGGGCGCGAAGCGTCGTTGGCTTGCTCAAGTCACCCCATTCAAACCGCTCTTGGAATGCCTCGATTGCCATTGCACTGGAGGCCATTGTGCCTACGAGCGCTACGGCTCCAACAAGGGCCCATCCTTTCATCTTAGCACCTTTCATAATGGCTTCCCTCCTCGACTTAAAAGTTATATGTCATTTTCTTATGAATGATTAAAACTTTTCTTTAGTTCAAAACCTTAAAGCCTGTGACGGTATGACCACTGACTTGCACTTCCATGGCCACGAAATCTTGGGCGGCCTTGGTCATTTGGTCCATAAGGGCTTTGTCTTTTACAACCAAACGAACGGTTGTTTGTGGTGTGTACCAACCAGAATATGGGTTATTTTTATCAGTACCACCTTGATAGCCCCAAGCACAACAGGAAACAAGCGGATCAGGCAATGTCTGGATACGATCATCCGAAGCTCTGCCTGGAGGATTCCCCACTTCGGCTGGTGATGAGGTATTCCAATATTGAATACCAAACAGAATTTCCCCATCAGGATTGTCAGCCCAATGGCCGAAGATTCTTCCCTTCAAGCTCGTGGCTGCCACACCTTTAAATGAAAGATCACCTTGAGCTGTGACATCTGCGGGATCTCCTTTAGCTTTCGGATTTCCTTCAGCTGGGCCTTTTTGTGCGAACACGGATCCGGCCATACCCATACTCAGCAGGCCAAACGCACAGAGAGCTACAACCGCCCGACGTAGAGATGACTTCTTCATCTGCTCCCTCCTTACAGTGTTAGAATGACAAAAATGAAAAAACAACTTACTCTTTATCTCCTCTTACTTCAAACAAATTTTCCTATTTTCCTTCTTTTTCCGCCCCGTCAAACCCTCTATAAAATATCCTTAGCCTGGGGAGGGACAATGCTACTTATCACGAGCATCGTTGTCAAGCAAAACGTGAGGGGTATTTTCAATACTTATCCCCATTTGGCAGCCATCTTTCTAGGTATTGGACCTAGGGCTGTCACGACAAGCCCCTTCAAATCTAATAATTTCCGACTTAATTGTTGAATTTCCTCTGGGGAAATTCGATCGATCGCTTTCACCATTTCTTGTAGCGTCACATGTCGGCCTTGATACAGTTCATCTTTTGCCAACTTATTCATGCGCCCATATGTGCCTTCTAATCCCAACATTAAACTCCCTTTGAGTTGGGTTTTTGTTCGTTCCAATTCTTTGACTGACACCCCACGACTACACAATTTCTTTGTTTCCTTACAAATCTGGTCAATGACGGCCTCAACTTCCGTGGATCGTGTCGCCGCATACACCGTCAAAGTTCCTCCATCAAAAAAACTGGAAAGATTCGAATAAATCGTGTAAGCCAATCCCCGCTTTTCTCTGACCTCTTGGAATAACCGCGAACTGACCCCTCCACCTAAAATGGTATTGAGCACATAAGCCACATAACGATCCGGATGCCCGACAGGAAGCCCTTTAAAACCCACACAGAGATGGACTTGCTCTAGGGGTTTTTGATGAAAACTGTGTCGGGTTTGTGACTGCTCCGGCCAACGACTGTCGGCAACATTTGCTGGGAGCTTCACCGCGCCCTCCACTTTCCACTTCCCAAAATATTCGTTGATTTGATCAAGCAAATGAGGAAATGAAAAATTCCCAGCCACCGTCACAATAGTGTTTTCCGGTCGGTAATGCTTCTGTTTGTACTGGAGAAGTACGCGGCGATCCAGTTGTCGCATTGATCGTGATGTCCCCAAAATTGGTCGCCCAACAGGATGATTCCCTAAGACATCCTTCGCATGCAACTCATGGATACAATCCTCAGGATCATCCTGAACCGTTCGGATTTCCTCAAGCACAATCTGCTTTTCCTTTTCGATATCTTTAGCCCCGAAACGCGAATGATGAATGAGATCAGCTAACAGATCAAAGCCAGCCCCCACTTGCTGATCTAAGACCTTGACATAAAACGCTGTGGATTCATGGCTAGTAAAGGCATTCATTTCACCGCCCAGTGCATCAATTTCATTGGAAATTTGGGAGGCCGTTCGTCTTCGTGTTCCCTTAAACATCATATGCTCAATAAAATGAGAGAGGCCTTCCTCGCCCTTCACTTCGTAACGACTACCCACATTCGCCCATACCCCCATGGCAACAGATCGTAACGAGGACATCCGCTCAAGCACGACTCTCACGCCATTATCCAAGACAACTTTTTTGTACACGCTAATTAATACACCTATTAAAGGATTAGGAGGAAGATTGATCTTTCTCCGCTTGTTCGGCCATGGCCTCTTTACGACTGAGGCGAATTTTTCCCTGTCGGTCAATCTCTAACACTTTGACTAAAATTTGTTCACCTTCAGAAATTTCTTCAGCCACGGATTCCACACGATGTGGCGCCAATTGGGAGATATGGACAAGCCCATCCATATTTGGAAGGATTTCCACAAACGCGCCAAAATCTACAATTTTTTTAACCGTTCCCAAGTAGATTCTTCCGATTTCCGCTTCTTCTACTAAATTGCGCACCATGTCCATCGCTTTTTGAGCCGAAACCCCGTCTACAGCGGCAATTGTCACGATCCCGGTATCTTCTACATTCATTTTCACGCCACATTCGGAAATAATTCCGCGAATCACTTTCCCTCCTGGGCCAATGATATCTCGGATCTTATCTTGCTTGATTTGAATGGTGCTGATACGAGGGGCGTAAGGAGCCAATTCAGTGCGAGGAACCTTCAGACATTCTTCCATTTTCTCTAAAATCGTCAGGCGGCCTTCCCGTGCCTGCGCGAGAGCTTGCCGCATGAGGGTTGACGTGACTCCACCAATCTTAATATCCATCTGCAAGGCTGTCACACCATCTTTGGTGCCAGCTACCTTGAAGTCCATATCTCCTAAATGATCTTCCATGCCTGAAATATCAGACAAAATGGCCAGTTGATCACCTTCTAGGATCAACCCCATCGCAATCCCAGCCACTGGCGCTTTGATTGGCGCAGCGGAATCCATAAGGGCCAACGTTCCACTACAAATCGTCGCCATCGAGGAAGATCCGTTGGATTCCAACACCTCAGAAACAATCCGGATCGTGTAGGGAAACTCTTCCTTCGTCGGGAGCACGGCGCTCAGGGCTCGCTCAGCTAATTTCCCATGCCCAACCTCACGCCGCCCTGGCCCACGGAGCATTTTGGCCTCACCAACGCTAAATGGAGGAAAATTATAATGCAACATGAACGAGCGAGAATATTCCCCTTCCAGAGCATCAATTCGCTGTTCATCATCTGCCGTCCCTAAAGTCACCACGCCTAAGCTTTGAGTTTCCCCCCTGGTAAACAGGGCTGAGCCATGCGTTCGCGGCAAAATGCCAACTTCGCAGGTAATGGGACGAATATCAGAGACCCCACGCCCATCAGCTCGGACTTTCTTTTCCAGAATCATTCGACGCACTTCGGAATATTCCAATGCATGGAAGACTTTTTTGACCTGCGATTTTCGCTCATCATCTTCCCCGGCCACCGCTTCAATTGATTCGAGAAGAATCTGATCGAACCGCTCCTGGCGATTGGCTTTTCCAGGGATATACATGGCTTCGCAAATAGCCGGAACTGCATGCGAACGAACCGCTTGCTCCACTTCGGCATTCAACGCCTCAACTTGGAAAGCTCGCTTGGCTTTCCCGACCTTACCCTGCAGCTCCTGGATCGTCGCGATGATTTTTTTAATCTCAGCATGGGCAAGCTCAATAGCATCAATCATCATGTCTTCGGAAAGCCCATTGGCTCCTGCCTCAACCATCATCACCGCATCATTGGTGCCTGCCACAACCAAATTCAATTCACTTGTCTCCAATGTGCTGCGATCTGGATTGACCACAAAATCCCCGTTGACACGACCAATCCTCACGGCGGCCAAGGGGCCCGCACAGGGAATGTCAGACACGGCCAACGCGGCAGAGGCAGCCACCATGCCCATCACATCAGATGTCATGGTTTGATCAATGGAAAGCACGGTCACAATGATTTGGGTTTCATAATAAAAGCCATCCGGCATCAGGGGTCGAATTGGACGGTCAATCAGACGGCTGGTCAACACCTCTTTTTCGCTAGGCGCTCCTTCCCGACGAAAAAACCCGCCAGGAATTTTTCCCGCAGCATAGAATTTCTCTTGGTAATTCACCGTGAGGGGTATGAAACCTGCGTCAGGCTTGAGCGTCTTGGAAGACACCGCCGTGGCCAAAACCACCGTATCAGCATAGGTCGCCAACACTGCGCCATCTGCCTGTTTGGCCATACGCCCAGTTTCTAACCGAAGCGGACGACCACCAACTTCCATTTCAACGACATGAATCATATTTCAACCTTTCTGATCCTGGGAGGCTCCCCCTTGGTATTGCATTTGTGGGTCCTGCTTCGGATGGGAGAATGTGTGCATGGCTTGCCCGACCATACTATTTTATCTAATTTTTCGTTTCTCTGTGAACATTCTGCTCTCGATTCCTCGATGGTTCGAGAGAAAAGACCCGGACTACTTCCGGATACCTAAAGCCGCAATAATGGCTTGATATTTCCCTTCATCTCCCCGTCGCAAATAATCTAAGAGCTTGCGACGCTGGCTCACCATCTTTAATAAGCCCCTACGGGAATGATTGTCTTTTTTGTGCGTTTTAAAATGATCCGTCAAGCTCGTGATTCGCTTGGTCAATATCGAAATCTGGACCTCTGAAGATCCCGTATCTCGATCATGAATTTGCTGCGATGCAACGGCTGCCGTCTTTTCTTCTTTAGTCAATGCCATAATGCCTCCTTCAGGATATTCTCTTCTGCTGCTGCTAAATCCACACGATTATATTGAGAACGATGACATAAATATAAACTCGGTATCTACTGGCTTCACAATATCTTTTTCAGCCCAATACGGCATCCATTATTAACATTGGCCCATTCTGCCCTGGCTGCAATGAAGGACCTACCCCTAATGCTAATAAAGACCCATCCTGGCTTTTCACTCGAACCCGCATGCTTCCTGTGGAAGCGACCAGGGTGGCTTTCTCGTCGGCCCATTCTATGCGATTCCAAGGAATGGCATTCCCATGAAGGACCTTCCGCGCATCGTCCCCATTCACACGAACGGCAGGGAATTCTTCTAACACACGATCTAGACTCCACCAGGCATTCTCAAATCTGGATAATTCCACCCCATCAGTAAGGGAATCCATATCAACCGCCTGATCAAGATGCAACGGTCCAACCCGTCGACGTTGCAACCATTTTAAATGCCCCCCAACGCCCAAACGATCTCCAATATCAGCACACAACGTCCGGACATATGTTCCCTTGGAACAGGCTACACGAAAACTGACTTCGGGGATCGCCACTCGCTGAATTTCCAACTCATGAATCACCACCGTTTTGGCCTGTCGTTCAACAGTCTGCCCTTTCCTGGCTTTTTTATACAAGGGCTGCCCACCAACTTTGACGGCGGAATACATTGGGGGAACTTGTTGAATCGCCCCATGAAAACCCAGGAATGCCGCCCGAACATCGGCTTCAGATACGGCCGAACACGATTTCTCTTCCAGCACTTTTCCCCATACATCTTGGGTATCAGTGGTCTGCCCTAATTGAAGGACCGCCGCATATTCTTTATCCCAATCCAAGAGGTACTGCGCGATTTTAGTTCCCTTCCCAATTAACACGGGCAGCACCCCCGTGGCATGGGGATCCAACGTTCCAGCATGACCAACCTTTTGAATGCCCAAAATCCCCCGAACCCTTTTCACAACATCGTGAGAGGTCCAGCCATCAGGTTTATTGACAATCAACACCCCATGCAGCCCGCCTGGCAGCATCGAG
>JAOUNC010000392.1 GCA_029881175.1 Nitrospirota bacterium
TATACATGTTGTTCCCGGTGGCACTGACAGTCACTACCACATGGTGCCAATTGCCGTCCGCCAGATTGGTCGCTGTCGAATCAAAGTGAAATAGAGTGCCATTTTCGCGGACGGCAAAGAAAAGTTGGTCAGCAGCCGTCAGTCTTAGCGATGCGTAACTGTTCGAATCTGCGGTATCACTCAGCGAGAAAATAGTCTGCTGCACTCCCGTTGCACTGGTGCGAATCCAGGCTGCGATCGTTCCCTCCGACAAACTGCCAATCGTAGTTGCGTGACTATTCAGGTCGACATAGTCGTCCGTTCCATCTAGGGACAGCTTTCCTTCGCCCACAATGTCGGTCGCATCGGTCGCATCAATGGTAGCCCCATTCGTCAGCGTACCGTCATAATTATTCCCACTGGAGTCCGTGGCATCGGCATCAAACGTCCAATTAGCTACCAGGCCTGTCGTGATGTCTAATACGCCCGCAAATGCTTCTTGGGTCTGCTGATCGACTATAACTTCAGATTCGATCATCCCGGTTTGCACCTCGAGATCCCAGTCCCCCCCCAGAGCTTCAGCCCCTGTGAGGTCACTACTCGCCGCAACATCCGCCCCGGTTAACTCGGCCAATAAAGTAGCCGCTTCGGTTCCAGATTCTCCTTCCCCGAAGTTACAGCCATAAATCAGGAAGTCTGCTTCTTGTGTTAACGCTTGGCTGATAACGGATAATTCGTCGGCATACTCCCCTTTCATCGACGCCAGATTGAGGCTGCCCGTCCCCAATTGCAGTTCTCCTGCCTCACCATGGGAAATGATATGCACCGCATCGATGTCGGTGCGTTCACCAAGAATTTCTGCAATCTGTTCGATGCCATCACGAGTGGAATCCAACAAGATGACTTCGGCATTGGGATCAATGCCTTCCATGAGCGTCTGATAATCTTCGACGCTGGTATCGATGAAGACGATTTCTTTGCGGTCGGAGGGCGCGGAGAGGGAGAGGCCGGACGACCAGAGGGCGTCACTCGCGGACGAATCGGTGGAGGTTTCTCCATCGATGCTGGGTATAACGGTTTGCTCTTGCGTGGTAGTCTCTTGAATGACTTCTGCGCCCGTGGCCACCGCCGCCCCGTCAAACATGATACGCGGCTCAAGGGCGAAGAGGATGCCCATTCCGCTCGACGGTTCGGCGTCTTCCTGCGGTGCCGCCTTTTTCTTTTTTGGAGCCCCAGCTTTAGCCTTGGGCGCGGCAGGTTTCTTCTCTTTGACGGCATCCATCGTGGGAGGCTTGCAGATCATTTTTTTCATGGATTCGTTCCTACACCATTCCACGGGTTCTATGGCTATCAGCCTCAAACCTTGAGCCCCATAGAGCCACACCCCTCCAACGAGGGGTTCCCCACCTCCTTTGTCGGGCTTTTCACCAATCACTTGACGCAGAATGCCCAAAAATTTTCCCCGTTATTCTGTGGTTTCTGATTGTTGGTGGATGTTATGGGGAGTAAGGAGAATTTGTTGAAATTTGAGTATCGTGTGGATTTTTCAGATTTCCTTCCACACCATATTTTTTTAGCATTTTGGAAATTCTTCCGATAACACCAACAGTGCTTTGGCATCATTTAGGCCAATTCCCGACATTGGTGAACTTTGCCAAGGACTCCTTAGAAGAATCGCCGTCAAGAATGATCCTCAACCTTTTGAGATAGGAAACTCACAATGGATACTCAGCCCACAGCGCACTCAGTTCAGCGATTGAAAGGTCAAGAGACCGAACCACAGGCGACGTGGGATGAAATCAGCGATGAATCCGAGGGTGGATTATCATGCCAGGTGTTTGGATTTACGGGCGCCAAGGGTGGTGTGGGCACGAGCACCGTGGCCCTCAATGTCGCCATGGCGCTTGTTCAAGCTGGGAAAAAAGTCATCTATGTTGAATTGAGCCCCTATTTAGGAACCGCAGCGCGGCTTCTCCAATTGCCTCAGACGTCAGCGTTTCGAGATTCCTCCTTACGTCCCGAAGACATCAACCGGAATTTTGTGAGCCAAATACTCATGCAACATTCGACCGGATTAGAGGTTTTCTGTGTGTCTCCATGGACACAAGACGTGGGCTCTCCCGTCTCTACGGAAAATTTTGCTGCCCTGTTGCGAGAGCTCAAAGAACTCACTGATTATTTAGTCCTTGATTTTCCTCTAGAGGCCTCTGTTTCCTCCATGTTGTTTCTCAATCAATGCCACATTCTAGATCTGGTCACGGAGCCCGATTCCATTTGTCTTTCGCTCGCGAAAACCCAAGTCGAATTTATCCAAAGCCAATGTACGACACCCCTCTTGCTTACTCCGGTCAATCGGTCTGGGATTCCCCCGGCTGACGGACTCCAGGGCATCCAGGATCAAATTGGCTTGGAAGCTCCAGTTCTGATTCCTCCCGCCGCTGAATTATGTCACACAGCTGGAGTGAAGAAATTGCCGATTGTGTGCATCAATCCAAACAGCGTCCCTGCCCTCCAATTTCTTAAACTCGGTGAACGATTCCTCAACTACCTTAGGCAAGATGGTTCTGAGACTGCGCGAAACCGCCGCGCTAAAGACCGGCGAAAAACCGACCGTCGCAACCGCGGCGGCTGGTAACACCCCTCTTTCACATCCCTCTTCTTTCTTCCACTCATTTCAGAATACGAGGGGTTACGAAGCTGTCCTTACGGATCATGCAGTAGCATCAGGCAGACAATTTCGGTTTTGTCATCCCCCCCATTTGCTAGCGACGATCAATCCGAATCAAGGGAGAGCCTTCTCATCGTCAGACTCATTCATAGAACCAGGGATTTTAAGGCTCTGTTCTGATGGTTTCCTTTTTATAAAGACCCTCAAAACAATAAATGATCCCCGCAGCCAGACTGCGGGGTATTCAGAGGTACAAAGAATTTGAAAATCCCCCTAACCCCCTTTTCCAAAGGGGGAACCTAAGCGGCAACCCCGTAGCAAGGCTACGGGGAATAACAAGTTCAGAGGAAAAATCTGCATCCTGGAGTAACGTGGATTACCACAACTAGTCCGTTACTGTGGCTTACAATCATGGGAGACTCTATCCAAAGAACGTTCCCCAGCCTGATGAATTCTCACGAGAGGTAATCCATGAAAGCGCCAACGGCTAAAGAAGTCAGTGCATTTGATGCCAAAACCCACTTGTCCGCCTTATTGCGTGAGAATGAAAAAGGTCAGTCCTTTGTGATTCCTCGACGAGGGAAAACGGTGGCC
>JAOUNC010000393.1 GCA_029881175.1 Nitrospirota bacterium
TGGTCACCTTAGGGTGAAGAGTCCGTTCGCCCTGAGTAGCCTACTGAGTGGGCGTGTCGAAGGGTTCCGAACCTGCC
The DNA here is from genome assembly GCA_029881175.1 of Nitrospirota bacterium. Lineage (GTDB taxonomy): Bacteria > Nitrospirota > Nitrospiria > Nitrospirales > UBA8639 > Nitrospira_E. Next base: position 78 of record JAOUNC010000393.1, read on the forward strand.
AACTGCCGTTTTTAGGATGAATCATGGCTTACCAAATCATTCAAAATCAGAGTTATTCCATCATTCTTAATCAAAGAGATCTGAAGATTTTTGCCCGGTCTTTGGGACAAATTGTCCTGACTCAGACATATTGTCCTCGCTTAGCGGCTATTGGCCAGGGATACTTTTTCTGAAATATCCTTCTAAATCCGTAAAAAGCTCTGGGATCTCTTTCCCTCATCTTTCCCATTTGCAGAATTATAGGCGGGAACGAGTTTTGCTTATGTACCGGCTCACTATCCAACCCCTGCTGACTTGGGAAGGGGCTGGTTTATTTAATTCCACAACATGGAGGATGGCCAATATGGCTAAGCTTTTCACACTCGCGTTGGCAATGGTGTTTGGAATGACGTTTGGCGGAATGACCGTGGCTAAAGCTGGTGATCCATCAGCCCCGATTATGGTCGCCGAGGGGCAGGCCGGTGAGGATCATGGGAAAGCAGGAGAAGACCATGGCAAAGCCGGAGATCATGGGAAAGCGGGAGAAGACCATGGTAAGGCCGGTGACGATCAAGGCAAGGCTGGCGATAAGCATGGAAAAAAGAAAGGCCATGCCAAGAAGAAAAAAGCCCATTAAAACTTGCGATTTTTTCATGAAGGGCTGATGGCCCTTCGTGAATGCAGACGACCTTGTGGGGGATTCGGTTCACATCCCCCACAAGGCCTTTTTTTGTTCAAATGGGCAGCTCCCAGGGACACCTTGCTCAATGCACCCTATGGAGATGCCTCATTCTCCTCCCTCAGTCTCGTCGTTGCAACCCCTTCTTACCGTTCATTTTTTTTGACGATTTTGTCGATCCCGACGACAGCGCGTGAAATGGGCAAACCGTTCCGCCCCTAAGGCCCGCCCATAGCACCAGGCCAGCAGCACATCCGTCACGGGAATCTGATTGTTGGAGCGTTTGGCCAGGGGGGCCAGCACCGGCTGAAGAACAGCCCGCAGGCCGATAAGTTCGAAGTACAGCCGCAGTAAGAGGGCGCCTGCCCCAATCGTGATGGGATGGTCGGTAAAGGCAAAGCGAATCTTTGGGTAGAGCGGTGAAGCGGGAGAGGAAGAGCGGACCATAGAAACTCCTTGTCAGAGAAGGACAACCGTGGCCCCAAGCCTACCATATGAAAACCCTACTGCTGAATCCGGGTTAATGGACGTTCCTTGGTGGATAAATTCATCTTTGGTGGCGCCGGGATAGGATACCAGCCAATGGGTGTAGATTGTAGAGCCGGGCTTGATGTACCTCTGACTGAAAGCCTTGAGTGTTTCGGTTTCGGCGTTGGGGAAGATTTGCAAACAGCAGCGCCCAAACCCTTGGGGGTAAAGCAATTCCACCGCGATCGCCACTAGCACATTGCCTCCGGTGCCACGCCCGCGCTTGCCGTGCGGCACGCCGCCAAATATTGTTTCGTCCACTTTAGCGTGTTCGGACAGCATATCGTGCCCGGCATGAGTAATTGCGCACCGGAACCGGTGCAGCATCGCCCAGGCCGTTTGATAGGAGGCGAATCCAAGGATCCGATGCAGCGTTTTGGCAGAGACGCCATTTTTAGCGGAGGTCAAATGCCACGTGGCAGAAAAACAGATGCTCAGAGGCGTTCTGGCGTGGTGCTAGATTGTGCCGGCTGTGGCCGAGATACGACCGATACAGGCTTTGCACCACCATCGGCCCCCTTTCTTGCGCCACACCGTGGTGCTTGCACAATCCGGGCAAACAGAGCCGGTTGGCCATCGAATTCAATCAAGGCAGTCAAGACAGCCCGCGTCATCCGCAAACCACACCAGAAATTCGGCGTCATTGCGCAGGGAATCCACCCCAGCTCGTGGCAACTTCGATCGCACTTGCCGTGTGATAGATTCCATTGTCTAATTTTAACGGCACAGCATTTAGCTGGATGCCCCACTTCCTATATCTGAGTTAGGGAAGGAATTGATGGGAAGAATGGTTACTTTTGGTGAGAGTAGTCGTCAGATAATGAGAGGTTAACCTTCTTATCCTGCCCCATGTCAGTTAAAAATGAAAAGAGAAGCCTCCAAACAATCCATATGAAGAATAGGTTGCTTCATAGGTATCGCCAAATTTAAATTTAGTATAATTGTATTTGAATTCCGTAAATAACGCGATTTGTTCATTAAAATAGAATCGAAGTCCACCCAGGGCATTGACGCCAGGAGAAAGATCATTGTCGGACCCAGCATCATCAGATAGCCGTCCCCAAAATGCGCCAATTCCTCCTCCGATATACGGTTCAACATAATACCCAGGAAATCGGAGCATCACATTCACCGCTGGCGTAATAACTCTTAAATGGCTACCGGAAACCTGATCAAGGGTAATGGAAGAACCTCCAACAGTAGCTTTTATATCTTGCTGTTTCACGTGCGGATTTGAAGTAAAGGTTTCAAATTCAAGCCCTAACCACGGAACCGTTTCGAAAAAGTACCCAATTTTCATTCCATATCCTAAGGCATTTTTCAGATCGAGATCGCTGAATGTGGCTCCAGAGCCACCCAGGGCTTTCACCTTATCCAGGTCATTGGGTTTCACGAAGCCAACTTGTCCACCCACATACCATTCGGCATTTGCGGGGGTGCTTGTCCATATGAAAATTCCTAAAAGTATCGCGAGAGCACCCAATGTACTTTTCATGTAAAAACTCCTATGAAATGATCGGAACATTCATTTAATTTTGTTCCAAATTGCTTAGTTGAATCTGTCGGCCTGTTCTGGGGAAAGTATTTTTGGTCCAATACATATCAACTTGCTATGTCTTATCGGGTAAAATGCCAAATCCTTTAGAATGAGCTGGTACGTTGAATGGGCATTGTTAGTCGGAGTAGGAATGCCCATTACTACCCCCCTCCACAGATCCCAACAAGCGCCATTAACGCACTGGGCTCCTGCCTCAGGTGATAACGCCAAGTCTCCTCAGAGGATAGGGGGTCACAGATATGGGCCGAAGGAATCCAGTGGTCGATCAATCGCTTCTTGTGCTCCCAGATCACCGTGGCTTTCTGGCAGCGTCGCGGAAGCGAACGCCACCAGCCCCTGGGCATTCATCGGCACGCCGTAGTACTGGCAGTGTCCCCGAACCACCGACACCAACCACGAGGGT
>JAOUNC010000394.1 GCA_029881175.1 Nitrospirota bacterium
GCCTTACCGCAACCACCGATTCAGTGGCCGAAGCCTTTCACACGCAACTCGACCGGATGGTGTGGCAACTCGACCGCTACAATCAGCAATTTCGCACGTTGAAGGATCAAGACCTCTTTCCGACAGAGCCTGACTCGAAAGCCTGGCTGGCACGCGTCAGCCTTCCCGATCCCTGCAAGGATTCTCAGGACAAGCCCCTGCCCTTCTGCTATCCCAATTTCTCCGTGGTCTTCTGGGCGGATGGAGAGGGAATTTTACGAGAAAGCTGGACACAAGCCGCCACGCCCTATGTCAGAGGGACGCATAATTTGCGGCAACGGGATTATGTCACCAAGGTGCAGGCCAGCGCGAAACATCTCCATCGGCGCTTGATTGACAATCGCTGGTTGGAATTTTATGCCCAGCCACTCATCTCGTTAGAATCCAGCACGAGAAGTCTGGTGGTGTCCATGCCATCCCGGGCTTCTTCTGAGGAGACCACCCATGCCATGCCTTGGGTGGCGGCCATTCAGTCGGAAGATTTCTCTCTGCTCAAAGACCCCGTCTTACCTCCGGGAACCGGCTATGCGGTTATTGAAGATCAGACCGGATTGGCCCTCTTCCACTCCAACGGACGGCGCATGCTTCGTGAAAATTTTCTGGAAGAAACCGATAACAACCCGGAAATCGCCGCGCTCATCCATGCCAGAGCTGAGGGAGGAGTCGAAGGAGACTATTGGGGAAGTGGCCATCGATTTTCCATAAAACCTTTATCCGGTCTTCCTTGGACGCTGGTGGTCTTTGAAAGTAAAGAAGCCTTTCGCACCACAAACTTTGAAGCGCTCCTGTTCTCCTTGTCACTCTTTACGCTGTACATTCTGGCCATTTTGCTTTGGATGAAAGCCTTGACGTTGACTTATCGTTTTGACGCATCCGGGCAACGCGTTCGTTGGACCTGGCCGAAACAAGGCTTACGCCACGCCTACCATTGGCTCAGTCTTCTGCAGATTGGAGTAGTCGGGCTGGGCTTAGCGGCGGTCTTCGGAATGGATTGGCAACAGGAGATGAGCCCTTCCTCCCGCCTCACTCTCGCGGGCTTACCGTTTTTAACGATGTGGGTCGTGGTGCGAACCTTATGGAAAGGCCAATCCAACCTTCGCACGGAGAACCCGGAACACGGCGGTGATCACTGGGCCTTGCTCCAAACGTCTCAGTTAATCGGAACGTTTACCCGATTCGGGTTAACGACCTTTCTCCTCCTTGGCGTATTCCCGGCCATTCTGTTCTTTAAAGTCGCTCATGATCAAGAAATGAGATTGTTTGCCCAGCATGATCTCTGGGGCTTTGGCCAATCTCTTGCCCAACAGACGGAAGGGCCGTGGCTCGCCAAGGGTCGTGGTGAAAGCCGGCGAGATGTTCAATTCCTCACGTCTCCAACCAATTGTCTGATTGTGGGATGTCTGACGGGCCGGGAAGCACCGCCCTTGATGAAATCTGCAGCCTGCTCGCCATGGAGCCGCGCCTCGGCAACGCCTGACCTTCAGTATTCGTTGCAAGCCGTGTTTCCGTCATTTCCATTAGCCACGTGTCTATCCTTTGACGCCAAGTCCTGGAATCCCAAGGAGGCCATCCGCGCGTCCTGGATAGACCGGTTGCATCAACTGATTCGAAAAAGTTCCTTGCAAAATCCCATGAATAAAGAAAGTTGGGGATTTCTTCACCCCACGTCAGCGGATACCACGGCCTCCTGGACTCAGCACATCACCGATGGGTACCAACAGGTCATGCTCCGACTCAACGATTTCCCCCAAGGCACGGGAAAGGCCGCGACATTTGGACCACTCTATCTTTCTCTGTGGACACCCCTCTTCCCCTGGAACCTTTCCGCCCGGCTTCCTGGCCTACTCGTGATAGCTGGCCTCCTCCTCGTCATTGGCTATTTCATCCTTCGCTACATGGTCACCAAAATCTACGCCTTCCCTTCCTTCTTCCATCGCAGCCACGAAACGGGAGCCGCCCCTCTTTCACCACAGCCTTCCGTCCTCGAGCATCTGCTGGTGGTGGGGCCACCGGGTTCCGGCAAAAGCTTTTTAGCGGTCACCCTCGGCCCGGATTGCCCGGTGCTGGATATGCATGGAACCTATGGGAAAGACACATGGGCTGAAAGCCTGGCTTCTTCTCTCCCTGAGCAAACGACTGCCGTCGTACTGGATCATTTTGAATATCAGTGGGAGGATCCTGCTCACAGAAAGGAAACAGGGGTGCTTGTCGAGCGTCTCCTTGCTCGTGGATTGAAAGTCTGTATTTTTTCAACGAGAGATCCTCTGGAATGGACCAGATCACAAGTGTCCGGCCAGATTGAACCGGACCAGGACGCCACGCAGGCCTATTGGATTGATCTCTTGGGATCATTTGGGTTCACCCATTTCACCCCCAGCCGGATGGAGGCGTTACTTCAGGAATGGCTTCACCCACAAACGGAACATGTTAATGCTGCAGGACCAACTCTTCCCGTCAAACATTGCTTACAGCAGGAATCCCTCCCGACCGTGCATCTGGAACGCATAGGCAATTGGATACGCGGGTATCAAGAATGGGCCACCTGGACGCCTGGTCAGATGAAAGAACAATTTCTCCACATTGGATGGCCGTATTATCAGGCCCTTTGGCAATCCTGCTCCCTGACTGAAAAATTAGCGCTCTATCATATTGCCGTCGACGGGTATGTCCATGGCGATAATCCCGATCTGACGTCGTTATCCCAGAAAGGATTGATTCGACTGACGCCGGATCTCCAAATCATGAATGACAGTTTTCGAAATTGCGTCTTGCAATTGGGCACCAATTTCCAGTTATCCAAATGGGAGAAGCAAATTCGTCCCGATACCTGGGGACAAATGAAATGGCCGTTTCTTTTTATTTTCGGGACCATCCTGCTCTTTTTCTTTTTCACGCAACAAGAATTCAAAAATTCGTTTATTACATTAATGTCACTCCTGCCCATCCTCCTCCCCGCCCTGCCGGAACTCCCGACTCTTTTAACGGGATCCAAAAATACTCAAGGCTCGTCCGGCTAGCCATGACAGAAGGGTAAGCCCCTTCCAACTTTCCAACTTTTACCCTTCCTTTTTTTCCTGGCCCTCGGTAGACCTTGCCGAGTGATTTCCCCTGCTCCATGAAATCCGCCACAAACCCTCAACATTACAGGCATTTTGTCAAATTGGCGCGGCACCATAAATG
>JAOUNC010000395.1 GCA_029881175.1 Nitrospirota bacterium
ACTCATAGCCCAGGAGGAGTAGGTGGCATCCTTTGACAAATTCCTACGGAAATATATCTGTCGAATTATTGGGGCCTTGTGTGTGGGGGGGCTCCATCTTTTTCTTCTTTTGAAGGGTGGAATTTTTCTTATGTTGTATCTGGATTTCCCGATTACAAATCTCTGGCAGTTTTTCATTGGACCAGTAGTGGCGGGTGGTAGACCCTTAATTTTTCTTTGCTTTTTGGGCGGGACCCTTATGTATGCCATTTTGGGCTGGTTGATTGGCTGGATGGGTGATTGGTTACGTCAATCGTCTCAAGAGGCGTAATTTCATTCGTAATGGGATGAGGAAAGTGGCCAAGCTAAACAAATATTAAGAGAGGGAAAAATTGTGCGCATCCATTCTTGGGAGGCTCTAGGCGCGTTGTCAGACGCTGCTTGGATGGGCGCCTCTCTAAGTTCAAAACTCCTCCTCGAGAAGTTTTCCAGGGAAATGCTGCCACGAATGGAGAACCGAATCTTGCAGCCACAGACGTGACTATTTGTTTCTATCCCGTGCCCCTTCATCTTCAGGAATGTTATGAAACGCTGGGCTATCACAAAGGCGATTTTCCGGTCGCCGAACAGGCCGCCCAAGAAGTCCTCTCCCTTCCCATCTATCCCGAGCTGACACACGATCAACTCGTCTACGTCGTTCAAACCATCAACCAGTTTTTTACCCAGTGAAGTAAACCAAGCGAAGATGGAAGGGCATTATTAAATTCTGGCCGCGCCTTTACTTATTTTGGTGAGAGGCCAGGTTAAAAGCCATAGGCGATTCCAATCTGGATGACGTTTATCGGTCCATGGAGACCTCCTGAGCCAGTAGAAAATACATTCTTTTCGATCTTTCCAAAATCAACCATGTGCACTTTATCCTCTATCCGTAAAAGAAACCCTTTCCCACCTTTTTGGAGGGGAATGTCTAACCCTAAAGAAACATAACCCCCAAAGGCGGATTTATCGACTTCCTCGCGTGTGGTTCCACCAATCGAATCTTCGAGTCTGGCCTCAAAATAAAATAGGTATAAACCCATTCCTCCTCCAATAAAGGGCCGCACATATTGATAGTCTCCCATCAATTTGAGGCTGGGGGTCATATTGATGAGAGTTGAAACGAATCGGGCTTTTTCAATATCACCCGAGGGAAACGTTCTGACGTTAAACGTTTTGGTATTCCTATGGAAAAGAAAGCCCAGATCTCCTCCTAGCAGGAGTTTCCAGCTATCCCAGCTATAGGCTTTAAAATGCAAGGCAAATTCAACATTGCCGCCCCAGGCTCGGGGTCTTCCCGCTTCCTGCGAATTGAACGGAAGAGTTGTTTGTACGTTATGAAGGCCCGGCCAATATCCAGCACCAAAAGACAGCGCGGCGATTCCTCTGGGAAAAAATCTTTCTTCCGTGGAACCAGTTGAGCCAGGATAATTGGAGGCGACGGGTGTCTCTTCTCTTGTAGGGGCAGTTTGAGCTAAAAGGACCGAAGGACCTCCAGGGATCGGGATGAATGCAGTTCTTTCGTCAGGTAGAAAGAAACTTCCTGTAATGGGAGTTGTTTCATGTAGGGTGGTTTCGCAGCATTGAAAATGTATTTCTCCATAAGAATTCATGGGAAATAAGAATGCCGCGATACATGCAATAAAAAGTCGCTTTTTTACATTGTTCATTATGTGTCCGCTCATTCCATTTAATCTGAAATAAGAGCAATAAAAATGCCTTCCAACTTAATGGCTCGATGTTGGCCTGGTCCTGAGCTTTTTCCCATGTTTCATCACGATGCCTTAGGAACTGAGGCATTTTAGGGCAAGTTGAAAAATTCAGATTGTGGCGAAACGCCCTTCAGGGGATACAAAAAACAGAACAACTTAGGGGAAGGAGAAGTCAGGTTCTCCAGAGGGCCAGGTATAAAAGATTACACAAAGATCAAGATTCATCCCCTCCTAACAACTATTTATTATTTTTCTGCCGGTACCTATAGTTGGTAGAGAATTTAGCATTCTTTATCAGATTGAGGTCCGTGATGCCGCTCAAATTCACTCAATTTGCGAAGGCACCTGCCACTCGCACCAGCGTATGCTCACGCTGTGGGTATCGAATGTTTCAAACCAAACGACTCCTCTGGATGTGCGGCCCAGGTTGCGATGGTGCCCAACACCAACACGAATTTCAAAAGAAGTTGGATTCAAATTCTGCCCATGGTTCATCTGGGGAAATAGAGATGGTTCAAAACTATTTTTCGTGATCTGCCTTATGGGTAAATTGATTCATTTTTCTTCTTTCCGTTTCTTTCTCTGTGTGAAATAGCACCATGCGTGCTTCCTTCCCCTACCGCCTTCCGGGAATACGAATTTCTTCTTGTTAATTTCCCCGATTTCCGGAATGTATTTCCTGGAAAACAAGAAGGGAACCATATTTGGAAATTTCTCAGAAGGAGCACGGTCGCTCAAGCGTGCGTGTTTTTAGGGAAAGTTGATGGCTTGGACTTACTCGACAGGCTAGGTAGTGCTTGTTGTTCTGCAGGAAAACGGGTTCTAGAAAGATGAGGTGAAGTCTGGGTTGATCCTTTGCCCCAACTGTTTTGGTAAATCGCAGTCGCCTCTATCGGGATGGTGGACGAAGGGCGGGTTTATACGTGTCAGGAGAAAGAAATCGATCTAATAATTCAGAGAACACGAATGCCATTTGCACTTTTGGTAAAGCCGCACCATTTTTTCTGTTGATTGTCCTTTAACCTCTATGGAGCAATATTTCATGAATAATCGAGTCTCGGAGCCAAATATTTCCCGAAGAGCATTTTGCTCATTGGGGATAGGCGTACTTCTGCTTCTCATGTATCCCCTTGCCAGCCACGCGGCTCAAGATTTTGTGGTCTTCGGGGAAGAAGGCGTTTGGGTTCGGGAAGGAAGCACGGTGGTGAGCGGGGATGTGGGAGCCAATGGGGCCAGTGTGGGACCGTGGTTGGCTGGCGATCAAGAAGTGACGATTGGGAAAAATGTCATCGTGCAAAATCCCACGAGCCGTGTCATGGGCGACACCATGCGTCTCAAAAGTGGTTCGCAGGTCCACAATGTATTCGTCAATATCCTCAAAGGTCCAGGCCTCATTCAAGGGACGCTCACCACACCGGTCACGTTGCCGTTGGTCTCGGCGCTCCCTCCAGTGCCGCCGGTGACACCCGGCACCCAAGACTTTGATGTC
>JAOUNC010000035.1 GCA_029881175.1 Nitrospirota bacterium
CGCCATCACGATCTGTCCGATAGAGGGGAATTCCTCGTGCTTCATAAGCGGCGATGACCTCAGAATCCGGATGGCCATAGCGATTGTGTGATCCGACTGAGACGACCATGGCTTGCGTCTCTAACTGCTTGACCCATCCATCATGAAGGGAACTCTTCGCGCCATGGTGCGGAACCTTGACTACCGTTGCTGAATGCCCCCTAGGTATGCGTTGTAACTGTTCTAGGGCTTGCTGCTCGGCATCAGCCGTGAATAATACCGAATGCGGGCCACATTCCAGCCTGGTTACCAAGGAACGGTTATTGAGATCTGTCCCGCTGATATCCTGCGATGGATCAGCCCTGGGTGAAGGGTTCGTCGCAGGAGGACTCAAGACGGATAATTCACAGGAGCCTGAAACCATAATGTCTTCTCCTTCCGCAATGACGTGCTCCTTGAGCTCACCCTTTTGCACAGCGGTTTGAAGACGTTGGTAAAACATTTGTGGCCGTGAAACCCCATTACTCCAATAGGTTCCCACGTCAAACGCTTGCAACACCCAAGGCAAGCCACCCACATGATCCCATTGTGGATGTGTGGCGATCACATGATCGATTCGGTGAATGCCCTGATTCCAGAGATAGGGGCCGATTACGGCGCGTCCCATGTCTAGACGCCGGTATGCCGGCCCGCCATCAATCAAGACCGTTTGCCCATCTGGTAATTCAAGAAACGCAGCATCCCCCTGTCCCACATCCAGAAAAGTGACCCGTAAAAATCCCGGGTCCCAATGTGTTCGCGGCGACCAGGCCCACCAGGACAGAACCGCCACCAAGATGGTGGCACAGCTCCATCGAATGATCGGCCGATGCCGCAACACCACCCAACCAGCCAATACCCCCCAAAATACCAATATTGAGCTGAGACTCGGCGAGGCCACATACCATTCCGCACCCGGCACTTGTGCTAAACCCACCACTCCTTGCGCCAATAGATCAAACAGCCATTGATTGGCCGTTGCAAAAGGGAGCATCTCTCCCCCGCTGATCAAGACGATGATCGCCGACAGTAACCCAAGCGGAATCACGAGGATGCCCACCATGGGGACAACCACCATATTCGTGAACAGGCCTAGCCATGGGATTTGATGGAAGTAGTAGGCCACCAACGGTAAGGTCGTGAGAGTGACAGCCAACGTGATCAGCCAGGCCAGTTGTCCTTTTTTCCACAGGTTCGTCCACCAACTTGGGGCTTCACCTAATTCCTGAATCTCAAGATTTCCAGTGTCGGGATCTTTGTTTTTCCTGGATACCAGCACCATGCCAATGGCGGCGACCGACAGATACGATAATTGAAAAGAAATATCATGGATGGCTTCGGGATTGGGCAAGACCATCAAAAGCGCTGCCACGGCTAAAGCGGTGATCAGATGGCGCTCTCTCCCCAACCATACCCCGAGACTACAGACCACGATCATGATCCACGACCGCACCGTAGCCATTTCTGCTCCGGCTAAGAGCATATACAGCGTGACGATCGGCAAGGTAACCACCACCGCTAATTGCGTGGCGGTCAGATAGATGGATACTCGCTCAAGCCATGACGTGGGTAGGCGACGGACGCTCCACCGGGTTCCCCCAAAAACCACAAGGGCTAAGAGGCCAAGGTGCGACCCCGAAATGGAAAGAATATGGACCGTGCCACTCGCCATGAAGGCATCGCGAATATCCTGCTCAACAAAGCTTTGCTCTCCAATAATCATCCCCAGAAATAACCCTGTGGCAGGGGAAGACAAACTCGTGGTGGCGGCATGATGAATGGCCTGTCGCCAGTGATCGACGCGTCCCATCACCCCTCCCCACAGCGTCACCGGTTCATGGGCCAGTCGTGTCACCCCATTGGGACCAGAGACCGTCGCCACAGCCTGAATACCCTTTCGCTGAAGATAGGCGCCATACTCAAATCCCCCAGGATTGAGGGTGCCATACGGTTCTCGCAAGCGTGTCGTGACACCTACCTCATCTCCATAGGCGAGAGCCGCATCCGGCTCTCGCCAGGTGAGGCGAATCCGCCCATGAATGGGTTGTGGCTCCGATGCGCCGATTCGTCTGGCCTCCACGAGCAGAATGAGCCCATCCGGAGTCTGCCGAACCGGAGCGACAATCACACCTTGAACCTTGACGGGAGATTCCGTCAGCAGGGCCCGCAGCGGGCTCTCGAGCTTGCCCATGACGGCCCAATGGGCATGACCCATCCCAAGCAACGCCATGGAAAACAGCAAGAGGCCTCCCCAGCGGGAAAGCAATCCAGTTTGTTCAAACCACGTTAGAGCGAGACCAAAACTAAGAAGAGCCCCCAGAAGTGAGAGGGGAAACAGAGGGAGAAACACGCCGAGCCACAACCCGGCCAGGTAGGAAACCACTCCATGTAATATCACAATGATCGATGCACATGATTAATGAATACACGATTTCACCACATTCACTAAATCTTCGGCAATCGCTTGTATGACGCGACCATCCTGCCCTTCCACCATGACCCGGAGCAGCGGCTCGGTCCCCGAGTACCGCACAAGAATACGACCGGTTCCATGTAACTGCTGTTCTTTGTCCTGAATGGCCTGTTGAAGAACCGGGAGAGTCTCTAAGTCAGGTTTATGAGGAACCGTCACCCCCAGCAGAACTTGTGGGGTGGCCTGCATACATTGAGCAATTGCTGAAAGGGGCTTCTGCGCCCGCTTCATCAGCTTCAGCATTTGTAACCCGGAGATGAGGCCATCCCCGCTCGTGTGATAATCCATAAAAATCATATGGCCGGATTGCTCTCCACCTAAATTATATTGATCCGCGACCATGCGTTCTAAGATATATCGATCACCCACGGCTGTGCGAACTAAGGTAATGCCAGCCTCGCGCATGCACATTTCAAAGCCAAAATTACTCATGACCGTCCCGACCACCGTCTCGTTCTTGAGGCGCCCTTGCTGCTTCAGGTCTAAGGCAAAAGCGGCCAGAGCGTGATCTCCATTGACGACATGTCCTTGTTCACAGACAAATATGGCACGATCCGCGTCACCATCCAACGCAATTCCGATATCAGCTTTTCGATCACAGACCATTTGCTGGAGCCGTTCCGGATGAACCGCCCCACACCCGTCATTAATATTCAGGCCATCAGGTTCATTCCCCGTGACCCATACCTTCGCCCCTAATTCACGAATGACTTTTGGAAAGACGTGATACCCTGCCCCATTGGCACAATCCAACACAACTCGTAAGTTTTGAAAATCCATTTCACGCGGTAAGGACCGCTTGACGAATTCTATGTATCGCCCTTCGGCATCATCAATACGAAACGCTTTGCCAATGGCATCTGCTGTAGGACGAATATGTTCAATTTCATTCGATACAATAAGTTCCTCAATTCGTTGTTCTATTTCATCCGGCAATTTCATGCCATCATTCGAAAAGAACTTAATCCCGTTATCTTGGTACGGATTATGGGAAGCGGAAATCATCACACCGGCGTCCGCACGAAGGCTCCTGGCTAAGAAAGCAATCGCGGGTGTCGGCAGCGGTCCGACGAGAAGCACATCCACCCCCATCGAACATAATCCCGCCGTTAAAGCCGACTCCAGCATGTACCCGGAAATCCGAGTATCTTTTCCTATAATGATTTTATGGCGCCCCTCTCGCTTACGAAACACATAGGCCGCCGCACGACCCAACTTCATGGCCATTTCACTGGTTATGGGGTCAAGGTTTGCAATCCCCCTGACACCATCTGTTCCAAAAAGTTGTCCCATAAAAATCCCTCTATAATAATACCAACACGACTGTTTCTTTTACTTGTCGCAGGAATTTCGCAAAGCTTGAGCGACATGGATCACATCTTTCATGGCAGCCACATCATGCACCCTCAGCATATGAGCTCCCTGCCATACTGCTGTCGCCACAGCCGCCGCATTTCCCATCTCACGTTCCCGAACTGATTTCCCCGTTAATTCTCCGATACATGCCTTACGCGAAAGACCAATCAGCAAAGGCCGCCCCAATTGAAGTAATTCATCAAGATTTCCTAAAATTTTGAGGTTATGGCTTAAGGACTTCCCAAACCCAATTCCGGGATCGATAATAATGCGATCAGCAGGTATTCCTATCGATTGGGCCATTTCCACGCGTTCAGATAAAAAGTCCCTGACCTCACCTACCACCTCTTCATAGGCAGCAGCATTCTGCATGGTGTCACTGTGGCCTTGCCTGTGCATCAGGACCACTGCCGCGCCAGATTCTTTGACCACGCTAGCCATAAGGGAATCATCTCGCAATGCACTGACATCATTCACAATTGACACCCCATAATCCAACGCCACCTGAGCAATAGTGGCTTTTCGTGTATCAATTGATAAGGGAGTATCCGTACATTTCCCCAAAGCTTCGACAATGGGACGGATTCGTTGCAATTCCTCTTCTTCACTGACATATAAAGCCCCAGGTCTCGTGGACTCACCCCCAATATCTATAATGTCCGCACCTTCGGCGATCATCTTCTGCGCCTGATCAACAGCCCTGGCCGGATCAACAAACTGCCCGCCATCAGAAAATGAATCCGGGGTTACATTCAGAATACCCATAATGAGAACTCTCCCACCCACGGGCAACACTTTCCCTCGGCATCGAATCTCTAATGGGGATAACACGACCATTCAGATATTGTACTCTTGACGAACAACACCCTGAAAATAGAAAGACTCACCCCAGCAAACTGGGTGGCATCCTGCGCTGTTTTTATAAATCAAATAGAATTTCAGACTACAATCTCTGGGGGGAGGGATTAGAGCAGGAGAAGACCTGATTAGACTGCCGCAATATGTTCGAGGGACGAAGATTGTTGAACGATTTCATCGACTTCAATGCCATCCAATACCTCCTTTTCCAACAAGGCTTCGGCAATGGCACGCAAGGTGTGAAGATGTTCAGTCAACATTCGCGTGGTTCGTTCGTAGGATTCCATGACAAGCCGTTTCACTTCTTTGTCAATTTCTAACGCCACTTGATCACTAAAGTCACGTTTAGAGCCAAAATCACGCCCCAGGAAGACTTCTTCATCTTTTTTCCCAAAGGTCAGCGGACCTAACTTGTCACTCATACCCCATTCACAGACCATTTTCCTCGCCAATTCAGTAGCCCGCTCAATGTCATTCCCGGCTCCAGTTGTGACACTTTTAAAGATTAATTCCTCAGCCACGCGCCCACCAAACAAAATAGAGAGTGTATTGTACAAATAGTCTTTGGAATAACTATGCCGGTCATCGATAGGAAGCTGCATGGTCATACCCAGGGCCCGCCCACGCGGGATAATGGTGACCTTATGCACAGGATCTGTGCCTGGCAACAATATGGCCATAAGTGCATGCCCTGCTTCATGGAACGCGGTGGTCCGCTTTTCTTCTTCAGTCAGCACCATGCTCTTACGCTCGACACCCATTAAGACTTTATCTTTGGCGTTTTCAAAATCAATCTGGTCGACAGATTTTTTATCCAAGCGAGCCGCCCATAAGGCGGCCTCATTGACCAAGTTTTCCAGATCTGCTCCTGAAAATCCAGGAGTGCCCCTCGCAATTTGCTCCAAATCGACCCCAGAAGATATTGGCACTTTTTTGGTATGCACATGCAAGATTTCAGCACGCCCACGAACATCTGGCCGATTCACGACCACTTGCCGATCAAAACGACCAGGCCTTAACAACGCAGGATCTAAGACATCTGGCCGATTAGTGGCTGCAATCAAAATAACCCCTTCGGTGGTATCAAACCCATCCATTTCAACCAGCAGCTGATTGAGTGTTTGCTCACGCTCATCATGTCCACCACCCATGCCTGCTCCCCGCAACCGGCCGACAGCATCAATTTCATCAATGAAAATAATACAAGGGGCATGCTTCTTTCCTTGTTCGAATAAATCTCGAACACGGGAGGCCCCAACCCCCACAAACATTTCGACAAAGTCCGACCCGCTGATGCTGAAGAACGGAACTCCCGCCTCACCGGCTATAGCTTTGGCCAATAGGGTTTTACCCGTGCCAGGCGGCCCAACGATCAAAACCCCCTTGGGGATCCGGCCTCCGAGTTTTTGGAATTTTTGTGGATCCTTGAGGAACTCAATGATTTCAACAACTTCAGCCTTGGCTTCATCGACACCGGCCACATCAGCAAAGGTAATTTTCTTCTTATCCTCCGTTAACATCCGTGCCCGACTTTTCCCGAAGGAGAGCGCTCGATTCCCTCCAACTTGCATCTGACGCATGAGAAAAAACCACAAGCCGAGAAACAGAATGAATGGACCCCACGAAAGGAGGAAGGTGATATACCATGGACCATCATCCTGTGGCTTGGCTTCAATTTGAACAGATTTTTCTCGTAGGGCTTTGACAAGATCTGGATATTCAACGGAATAGGTATGGATACGGCTTCCATCCTTCAAAATGGCACTAATATTATTCTGTTTAATAATAACCTTTTCAACTTCACCTCGTTCCAGGTGAGCCATAAATTCGCTGAAAATGACAGGATCTTCGGGGTGTTGGTTGGGTACGGTAAATAAATTAAACAACAAAATCATGAAGAGGCAGACAAATACCCAAAACAAGAGATTTTTCACACGAGAATTCATATTCAGGGGAACTCCCTTAACAGTAACGACAGCAACAATAAACTAAGAACTTAGTGTAAAGGCACTAATAAACAAATTGATTGTACCATGCATTTTTAAGAACTGACAACCGTGAAAATCCTACGGGCCTTCTTGAATCCGTTCCGGATTCATTTGCGCGAGGTAGGGAAGATTGCGATATTTTTGTTTGAAATCTAATCCATAGCCCACAATATAGCTTGGCGCGACTTCAAACCCGACATACTGTACCTCAATCTCAATCTTCCGATTGGCCGGTTTACTCAATAAGGTACAAATCGCCACGGAAGCCGGCTTGAGTTTCTGTAATTGAGAGACCAAAAATTGTGCCGTAAGGCCAGAGTCTACAATATCTTCCACCAGCAAAACATGCCGCTCCTCAATCTTTTCGGTCAACGCTGTCCAAACTTTGATCGTTTTGGGAGGACGCCCAACTTTTTTCGTCCCTTTAGCAATTAAAAAATCAATTTGGATGGGCAACTGAATGACACGGACCAGGTCGGCAAAAAAAACATAGGCCCCTTTCAAGACACCGACGACAACCAGATCCTTGCCCTGATAGTCCTTAGAAATTTGCATGCCAAGCTCACGGATGCGTGCACGCATCACTTCTTGCGTCACCAAGGGTTTTCCAAATATTTCTGCCATAAAAAATCTCGTTAGCCATTCATTCTGGCAATCACAACCGAAGTAGTCGAGGCGGAGACCTGAAACCGTTCATCCTCTCGCAACCCTCCAACCCAGAGAATTCCTTCCGGGGCCACCAACAAAGGCACTTTTACCCGCTGAGAGCGAGGCAACTTCATATCCGAAAAAAAGTCTTGAAGTTTTTTCTGACGCCCGCCAAACCCTTTGGGGCAAAACACATCACCAGGCATCCAACTTCGGAGTCGTAATGCGGGCGTAAACGTGTCGGCATCAAGATGCATCTCCAATTTATGGGATAGGCGAACATCCTCCCCGGCTGGTTTCATCGAAACGACCATGCGTTGGCCGGTTAAAGGCCAAACCACTTCTCCGGGAATACCCACCTCAAGGACTCCGGAAGAAGCCTGGATCCGGTCATGCAAAAGGCCGTGGCCTCTTGCAGAAAAAACCAGTCGATCATATTCCTGCCCAACATGGACATCATTCAGGCGCATGGTCCATCCGGACTGTCCATGCCTCAAGCAATCTAAGAGTCGTTGGACAACATCAAATCGTGGCCCTTGGGTCTTGCCCATCATCTGTTGAAAACTGTGACGGACCACCCGACGTTGAATCGCGAGGGGCAATTCCAGCAACGCCGTTCTCTGCAATTGAATCTCATTTGCATCCGCAGTCACACAGATTTGCTGAAAGGCTTCGGCGGCTACATTTTCGAGATAAGTATGGTCCTCACGCATCATCTCGGCTTGCCGCGACAACACATTGACAATCCCAGGAGAATATTCTTTCAGATGAAGCATCAGATCCTGGCGAAGACGATTGCGTAAATAGTAGGGCTGCTTATTGGAAGAATCCAGTCGATAGACCTGTTGCCGCTGCTCCAAATATGCCACAATATCCCTTCGGGAAATATCAAGAAGGGGGCGCACAATTCGTTCTCCCCGCTTCGGGGGAATGCCGCCCAACCCACCAGTGCCACTCCCACGAATCATCCACATCAACACGGTTTCAGCTTGATCATCAACTGTATGGCCTGTCGCAATTTTTGTGGCGCGACGTTCCCGAAGAATCTCTTCCAAGGCCTGATACCGAGACTCCCGCGCATGGACTTGAAGCGATTGCTTGGTGAACTTGGCCTCCTGTTTTCTAAGCCGCGCCTCACGAATACTCACCGGGATGCCAAAACGTCTCCCTAATGCTTCGACAAAGGCCGCATCCTCATCACTTTCAGCACCTCGAAGACCGTGATTCACATGGCCAATACTGAGCTCCCAGTTCCAACGAGAGGACAACGAGACTAAACATGCCAATAGGGCAACGGAATCCGGTCCGCCAGATACGGCGACGAGAATACGGTCTCCCGAACACAATAAGTCTCTGGTTCGAATCGTTTTATGGACGGCTTCTTCCAGATTGAGAGCCTGTGATTGATTGCTCATCTAGCCATTTCCCTTTTTGGCCGTCAAATGAATTGGGTGTCGGTCCTCATACTGCGCTAAGACGGTGCGAGCCTGGGCGCCATCCTGGTCCATTTGTTTCAACAAATCGTCGACGTTGGTAAACACTTTATCCTCTCGCACGCGTTCAATAAACGACACAGAAATAGATTTGCCATAGAGAGCGAGATGCTGATCAAAAATATGGACTTCCAAAAGCCGCTCACCTTCCTGAAACGTGGGACGCGTGCCAATGTAAGCAACCGAATGGAGGCACTCACCATTAATCTCTGTCAGCGTGGCATAGATGCCATCAGCAGGAAGTACCCGGTGAGAAGGAATCCGCAGATTAGCCGTGGGCCATCCCATTTGACTCCCACGCTTTTCTCCCTCAATCACCATTCCTGTTAACCGATAAGGCCGCCCCAAGCATTGTCGCCCCTCCACCACATTGCCGGCAGTTAAACATTTCCTAATACGCGTGGAGCTGACCACCTCACCACCCAACATCACCGGCGTCATCGGTTGAACCACACAATTGGCCTGCTCACCCAATCGCATAAGATCTTGGATCGTCCCACTCCGACCCTTCCCAAAGACAAAGTTTTCTCCGACCATTAACTGTTTGACGCCCAACCCATCATGCAACACCTGCTGCACAAATTGCTCTGGCGTCAGCGCAGCCAGGGCCTGTGTAAAGGGTAAGATAATAAGCTCAGCGATCCCCAGACGTTCGAAAAAGTCATATTTTTCCTGAGCATCAGATAAAAACTTCGGAACGGTGGCTGGACGCAAAACGGTGACCGGATGAGGGTCGAATGAGAGTACCATAGGAACACCGTTGAGGCGTTGTGCATTGTCAATAACTGCCTCGATTAAGGCACGGTGTCCCAAATGCTGCCCGTCAAAATTGCCGATCGTGAGGACAGGAAACGGAGCAAGGGGAGACGGAGGCAACCCGTTGGTAATGTTCATAAACCAGGAGAATTCAAGCGTTGCGCAGCATCTTTGGCAAAATAGGTGAGGATGAGGTCCGCTCCTGCGCGTTTAATCGAGATCAGACTTTCCATCATAACTGAGGCTTCGTCAATCCACCCTTGCTGGGCCGCCGCTTTGATCATGCTATATTCGCCACTCACCTGATACGCCGCCACGGGTACCCTGACCATATCGCGTACTTGCCTGAGAATATCTAAATACAACAACGCTGGCTTGACCATCACGATATCGGCCCCTTCCTCAAGATCGAGTTCGACTTCTCGCAAGGCTTCTCGCGCATTGGCCGCATCCATCTGATACGAACGCCGATCGCCAAAAGAAGGGCTGGAAAATGCCGCATCACGGAATGGGGCATATAAGGCCGAAGCATATTTAGCCGAATAGGACATGATCGGCATTTCGGAATAGCCATGTTGGTCTAACGCCTCACGGATGGCCTTCACCCGTCCATCCATCATATCCGACGGGGCCACCATGTCCACACCGGCTTCAGCATGGCTCAGCGCCATCGCTTGGAGACAATCCAACGTTTCATCATTGAGGATTCGGCCATCACGAACAATGCCGCAATGCCCATGTGACGTATATTCATCGATACAGACATCGGTAATGACCATTAAATCAGGAAGCTGCACTTTCAACGCCCGAACAGCACGTTGCACAACTCCATCTTTTTCAAGAGCTGCAGACCCTCGCTCATCCTTCTGCTTTGGAATTCCAAAAAGAATCACGGCGGGAATCCCCAAGGCCCAAGCCTCAGTGGCCTCCTTCACCAGACGATCAACCGACCACCGAAATTGGCCAGGCATGGAATCAATCGGCTCCTGTTTGTTTTCCCCAAAGGTGACAAACAGAGGATAAATCAGATCGGCTGGACACACCTGTGTCTCACGCACCATCCGTCTCAACGAGGCATGTTGCCGAAGTCGCCGCAAACGGTGAACAGGAAATCCCATTTCTACTCCTACGTGTGTGTGAACAATATCTGGAACCTGTGTCGTCGTCGAGCACCATCACATCATGTTCGGCGGACACGTCTTACACAGAATGAAGCACCAGACTGTTGTGCCTACTTTCGAGGAAGATTCGTTAAAAAGACCACAAGATCTCGAACGGAAATCATCCCGGCCATTTCTCCATCCTTCGTAATACCCAAATGTCGAATATGTTTTTCGGCCATCAAATCATTTGCATCCAACAAGGTACAATTCCCTTCAATTGACGCAATAGGTGCCGACATGATTTTCTCGACCGTCGTGGTAAGAGGATCAGCACCCGCTGCGACCACCCGTCGTACCAAATCAGTGTCAGTCAGAATCCCGATGATTTCTTCCCCACTCGTAATGAAGATACTCCCAATTCCATTATCCCGCATCATTTCGGCGGCCGTTTTCACCACCACATCCCGGTCAACCTTCACAATTTTCTCAATAGGAACCATACAGGATTTTACAGGAACCATGGCTCTACTCCTCCATTCAATCGGTTAACAAAGCATGAAGCCGACAACGTCGTCTGTCATCATATTTTTTTAATATCAAGGCACCTTGGGTTGATGCTGATTCGCATGAGCCACAATCGCCTCAACCAAGGCAGGCACCGTATTTTCGGCCGCCACAATATCCACCGACAACCCTTCATCCTGAACCGTTCTGGCGGTGATCGGGCCAATACAGGCCACAGCGCTATGCTGCGTCAACTTGTGCATCTCCTGACGATCACCAAACAACTGGCAAAAATTCTTCACAGTCGATGAGCTCGTAAACGTCAAATACTGAATATCCTGATTGCGAAGACGATTCCAAATCGGCTCGTGTTCCGTTTCAGGTGGCACAGATTGATACCCATGTACCACGCGAACATGAGCCCCCATCTCCACCAATTGCTCAGGAAGAATCTCCCTGGCGATTTTAGCACGAGGAATCAAAATTCTTTGGCCTTTCATACCCAATGCCCTGAGAGCCACCAAAATACCTTCCGCCTGAAACTCCTTGGGCACAAGGTCGGCAACTAATCCCCACCGGCTCGCTTCTTCTTTTGTCTGAGGGCCAATACAACAGACTCGGGCATTTGCCAGGCTTCGCGCATCTTTTTGATGAAACCACAAACGTCCCATGAAAGCCTGCACACCATTCACACTCGTGAAGATCACCCAATCATAAGTAGGAAGCTCACGAATCGCCTCATCCACCTGCGCCCAGCTTTCTGGAGGACGAATTTCTATGGTAGGACATTCAATGGGCTCAGCCCCTAGTTCAGCCAGCAAATTGGACAACGCAGGAGCCTGCGCACGAGGACGTGTCACCAACACCCCTTTCCCAAACAACGGCCGAGTTTCATACCAATTTAATCGATCACGCAAGCGAACCACCTCGCC
>JAOUNC010000396.1 GCA_029881175.1 Nitrospirota bacterium
GTATCTTGGTGAGGTCTGCAGCCGAGCGAATAAGAAACCGATGCCTGAGAAACGGAGTATCTAACCAGGAACGGTCGATCCCGCAGAGATACATGCCCACCTTGACGGATGAAATTGGAATGCGTTTTTTTGCCATGGCCGTGGAATCCTGGAAAAAGGTCAGATTGTTATGTCATTGGTGCACGCATGTTGTCAGCGCAGGTTTTTCAGCCTCCTAGTCTTATCGGTTTTCCCATGTTCGTTCTTAATTGTGAGAGGGCAGAGGGATGAACCTACAAACGGCAGTTGGTAGGTATTCAAACCTTCGACCCGCCCGCTCCGCAGGCTGCTCAGGGCGAACGGATACTTCACCAATTGGGTGAGTACTTCAAAGACCGTTCGTGCTGACCCTGAGCTGGTCGAAGGGTCGAAGCATGGGCGGTGTTTCATCACCGCAACTGCCGTTTTTAGGATGAACCGAGGGAACTTCCATGAATTCCATTTAGGGTTGGTGAACGCAGGAGCATAGCTTTTCCCCCTCATGTACTCACACCACTCTTATCCGGCCTTCTTTTGATCTTCCAGGAAAATTAGAGCGGCAAGATGCAAATGCTTGGCGATTGCCTGAAGGATTTGAAAAATAAGTTGTGGTATTTCGTTTTTTAGGTTAGTATTACGTGTAATACAAAATAATACGTGGAGGAAATTATGGCGGTCCTTACTCTTAGGCTAGATGAACAATTAGAGAAAAGACTTAAGCGACTTTCTAAGGAAACGGAGCGTCCTAAGAGCTATTTCGTGAAAAAAGCATTGGCGCTCTACCTTGACGAATATCAAGACTATGAAACGGCCCTTGCCAGGCGAGCCGATAAAGATGAGGAAGTTTTGACCTTGGCGCAGATGAAGAAGACGTTGGGTGTTTAAGGTTCATTTTAAAAAGTCAGTGGAGAACGATCTGAAGACACTGGTCAAAGCCGATCAAAAAAGAATGTTAGAGCAAATTGGGAAGGTTCTCGCGCAAGACCACGACGAGGGGAAGGCGTTAAGCGGAGAATTTAAAGGATTGTTTCGTTGGAGAGCCGGTCAGTTCCGAGTGATTTATGAAATTCAGAAGGATGTCCTTACTATCCTCATCTTGAAAAATGGACATCGAAAAGATATCTATTGCTCGGAATAGTTACCATGGAGAGGAGGGTGGCGGGTGCATGTGATTGCTCTTCCCTCCAGAGAAACCAATTATGTCCAGCAAGAATTGAATGGATGCAGCTACACATTTTCACCGGACCGCTTTCACGACATGGACTCAAAATCGGCAGCTCTGGCGTATTGGGATGAGAACATTTGGAGCCCTTCGGTTGCCTGGTATTTCTGGAGTTTTGGTGACAGAGGAATTTCTGAGCACGTCTTCAGAAAATGATTTGCCAGAAGGTCTTCTTTTGGTTTATTTTGCGGAGTTTGAAAATTTTCCTTTTATCTAAAAAAGGTTGTGGGTCCCCCGTTTTCAATGAAGGCCTCGATGAAGTTGTCTGAATCGTAACCTGTTAATATCTCGGGATTCCCTACACATGAGAGAGGAGTGGTGAGGATGCTAGAAATCCAGCGGATCATGTTGGGCGTTTGGAAAGTGTTGCAGTCCTTGTTTGACACCAGTGAAGCGACAGCAAGGGCTTCTAATAAAAACGGTCGAGACATAGATCTGGCGCGCACAATCCCATTTTTGGCCATGCATGTTGCTGTCGTCGCAGTCTTTTGGGTTGGCTGGAGTCCAGTGGCCATCACGGTGGCGGTGTCGTTATATATTTTACGAATGTTTGCTATTACCGGCTTTTATCACCGCTATTTCTCGCACCGAACGTTTCGCACCTCACGAGGGATGCAGTTCCTGTTTGCCTGCCTTGGGGCCAGCGCCGCCCAACGAGGTCCTTTATGGTGGGCGGCCAATCATCGCCACCATCATGCGTATTCTGATAAACCTGGAGATGTGCATTCTCCTATCATCCGTGGTCTGTGGTGGAGCCATATAGGCTGGTTCTTAACCCAGGACCAACTTGCGACAAAATTGAATCGCATTAAGGATTTTGCGCGATACCCGGAATTACGGTTTCTGAATCGATTTGACACGCTTGTGCCAATTGGGTTGGCAGTCATCCTGTTTCTCTTTGGGAAATGGCTAGGAAGTTACTATCCAAATTTGGGAACGAATGGATGGCAAATGCTGGTCTGGGGCTTCGTGGTTTCGACTGTTGTCCTGTGGCACGGTACCTTCACCATCAATTCACTCTCCCATCTTTTCGGCAGCCGTCGTTATGCCACATCCGACCATAGCCGGAACAACTTTCTTCTCGCTATCATCACGTTAGGTGAAGGATGGCACAATAATCATCATCAATATTGCAGCTCTACCCGGCAAGGCTTTCGATGGTGGGAAATCGATGTGACCTATTATCTGTTGCGAGGACTTCAACTTTGTGGACTTATTTGGGATATCCGCCCGGTGCCTGCATGGGTATTGAACCTACCGTCTCCCAGCCAAATAGCTGAGGAGGCCGACTCCGAAAAGATTGCGATATAACCCTTTCTGCCAAAGATCACGCCCTTCTTTTCTTTTATCACTTACGTCTGTGCTGTTTCTCGCGCGCAACGATTCTGTCGGTATGTTCTGCTGCTTGGCGAACTCACGTTCGCTGTCAATGGGGGAGGAGTTCTATCGAGAATCCAGTATTCTAGAGATTTCTGAGATGAGGTTTTGGGCGTTGTAGGGTTTTTCTAAGACAGCGCATGCTCCGGCTGCATGAGCAGAGTTTGACAATTCGTTCGATGCAAGGCCTGTGAGCATAATGACGGGCGGTTGTTGATCGTCGGACCTCTCCGCTAAGCATTGAAGCATTTGCAAGCCAGTCATGACGGGCATGTGGTTGTCGGTGATGACAAGATCGAATGGCTTCGATTGTATGGCTTTCAGAGCTTCAGCTCCATTTTCAACTTCGTGACACAGATACCCCTGGATCTCCAGTCGTTCGCGGAGTACGAGTCGTCCTGGTTCGAAATCATCGACAATGAGAATTTGCTTCATCTTCACACCCTGTGAGCGGCACGTGGCGTAGGCCTTGGGGGAGCATCATGATGGATCCAATTGCTCCTGGCCTACATAGGAAGAAAAGATTAGAGAACATTTCTTGGCAAGGAGATCGGCATCAATTGGCTTGAGTACATAGTCATTTGCACCG